>JAYSUQ010000160.1:0-4125 GCA_043718985.1 Bacteroidota bacterium
ACCGATTGGGTAAACTCGGTTGGCACCTGGACAATTCAAAACAAAACACTGGTGCAAACAGATGAAACGAATGCTAATACTATGCTAACCGCAGCTGTTACACAATCATTAAGCAACAGATACATTTACCATTGGATGGGAAATGTTGGTGGTAGTGGCACTAACAGAAGAGCAGGCTTGCATTTTATGTGCAGTAACAACACGCAAACAAACAGGGGCGATAATTATTTTGTTTGGTTAAGAGCAGATTTAGGAGATGTAGCAATTTATAAAGTTACAGGTAATACTTTTGGTAGTGCTGTTGCAGTATTTAACACAACAACTATTGCACCTAATACTTGGTACGACATTAAAGTTATGTACGATAGAATATCAGGTTTAATGCGTGTATATATAAATAACTCGTTAATTGGATCTTATACCGATGCCAACCCTATAACTACTGGAAATTATATTTCTTTTAGAAGCGGTAATTCAAAATATTCGATTAATAATTTAAAAGTATACCGTTCAAGGGGTGCATCAACTGGTATATCAGTAGGTAATACATTAAATACTGATGTGTGGATTGAAAATCAAACACCATCTGCGGCAGCTTGTATGATAAAATCATTGAGTACCGATTCGGCTGGAAATATTTCGTTACTAAGTTCTAAAAACATTAATATTGATTACACAAAACCTTTACCAACTATAATAAAAGATGGCACGTTAAATGATGTAGATACAACTACTCAATTAAATCAACTATCTGCTAATTGGCAAGCTTTTACTGATAATAATAGCGGTGTGTTAGAATATCAATATGCTATAGGAACATCGCCTTTAGCAACAAACATATTAGCGTATACAACAAATACATTATCATCTAATTTTACTGCATTGGGTTTATCCTTAGTTCCTAATCAAATTTATTACGTATCAGTAAAAAGTAAAAATGGGGCAGGTTTATGGAGTTTGCCTGTTAGCAGTGATGGAATTTTAGCATATGCATTAACAACAGGAGTTAATGAAATTAATAATAGTTCTGTATTACTATTTCCAAATCCTACGCATGATGTTTTAAATATAATAACTACAAAAAATGATTTAAAAAATTATACCATAACAGATTTGATTGGTAAAGATTTGATTAGCGGGAATTTTGAAATCAATAACAATCAAATTGTAACAAACGGATTAGTGCACGGTGCATACTTTATTAAAATAACTAATAACTATAATAAAACAATAACCATAAAATTTATTAAAAATTAATAGTATAGTATTAATAAAAAATTAGCTTATGAAAAAAATCATTATCATATTTTTATTGATACTTAACTTACATATAGTATCGCAAACTGTTTACCCAAAAAGGGAATTACGCGGTGCTTGGATTAGCTCTATAGAAAATGTAGATTGGCCTTCAAATTCAGGCTTATCAACCGCTACACAAAAAGTCGAAATGGTAACGCTGCTTCAAAAATTAAATACCGCTGGCATTAACACCATTTATTTTCAAGTTCGTCCAACCTGCGATGCTTTATACATAAATACAACGGAGCCCTGGAGCGCTTTTTTATCGGGCACACAAGGCGTTGCACCAAGCCCATTATACGACCCATTACAATTTGTATTAACCGAAGGGCATAAATTAGGAATGGAGGTTCACGCTTGGATTAACCCATACAGAGCTGTTCCTAACATATCTACAAGTTCGGTTAGTAGTAACCACGTATCGGTATTGCACCCAACGTGGTGTATTACTTATAATCAACTTAAAGTTTTAGATCCAGGTAAATTACTAGTTCGTAATTATGTAACAAAAGTAGTTATGAATTTAGTACGTAATTATAATATTGATGGGGTTCATTTTGATGATTACTTTTATCCATACAAACAAACAGGTTATACGTTTAATGATGCAGCAACGTTTTCGAGCGAATCGAGAGGCTTTACAAACCTTGATAATTGGCGTAGAGATAATGTTAATGTGTTGGTTAATCAAATACACGACAGTATTAAATCGGTTAAAAATTATGTGAAATTTGGAGTTAGTCCGTTTGGTATTTATAAAAATGGGGTGCCAAGCGGCATTGTTGGAATGGATGCCTACAGCGAAATTTATTGCGATCCATTACAATGGTTAACAAACGGAAATGTAGATTATTTAGCACCACAATTATATTGGAAAATTGGTGGTAGCCAAGATTACTCGGCTTTACTTAATTGGTGGGCAACACAGTGCGCTAATAATAACAGGCATTTATACTCAGGCAATAACTCATACAACATAGGCTCGGGAGCTGGTATGTGGGGGGTAAATGAAATTAAAAATCAAATTAACTTAAATAGAGCTAATGCAAATACGCAAGGCGAAATTTATTTTAGTAACTCGAGTATTAGTAATAACAATTTGCACTTTGCCGATACGCTACAACAAACAACTAATAAATATAAAGCCTTAATACCTACAATGCCGTGGTTAGATAATATAAATCCAAACCCTGTTACTGCACTTACTTATACATTAGTAGCAGGTAAAGTTAAGCTAACCTGGAACTTGCCAATAATAGCAAGTGATGGCGATATGGCTAAAAAAATAGTAATTTATAAATTTGGCCCAACAGAATTTGTTAATATTAATTCGGCTAAAAACATTTTATACATTTCGCCAAAAGACACAACACAATTTATAGATAATGTTTTGTTACCTGCAAATCAATCTTATAAATTTGTGGTTACTACACTTGATAAATTAAATAACGAAAGCGCTCCTACTCAATTAAACATATGTATTGGTTGCGATGTTACTGCACCATCAACATCTGTTACAATTGCAAATAGTAATCCTTATCAAACAAATAATTTTAATGCTAATTTTTTAGATACAGATAACACACTAGGTTCGGGTATTGAAAAAGGATATTACTTAGCCGCAAATTATAACGGTGCTAATTGGCAAGCTAATGGAAATAATGGTTTTGCTTTTGATAACTTTGATAGCACAGCAATATCAACTAAATGGGTAAATGCAGCTGGTAGTTGGGCAGTGCAAGCAAATAATTTAGTGCAAACAGATCAATCAAATACTAATTCTATTTTAAGCGCAGTAGTTTCGCAAAACATTAGTAATCGCTACCTATACAATTGGGAAGGAAATATAACAGGCACAGGAACTAACAAAAGGGCTGGTTTTCATTTTATGTGCAGTAACAATACGCAAACTAACAGAGGTGATAGTTATTTGGCTTGGATACGTTTAGATTTAAATGATGTTGTTATTTATAAATCAACTGGTAATATACTAGGCGCAACTCCTATTGCAACTTTTACAAACATAACTACAACTGCTAATACGTGGTATGATTTTAAAGTTATGTATGACAGAACAAATGGTTTGATGAGAATATACATAAATGATGCACTCATTGGTTCTTACACGGATGCATCTCCAATTAATACAGGAAATTATGTATCATTTAGAACGGCTAACACAAGTTATGCAATTAATAATTTAAGAGTATATCGCTCTAGAGGAGCAACAGCTAACATTTCGGTTGGTAATGTTGCTACTACCGATATAGTTTTTCAAAATGTAAACTCAACTACACCATCGTGTTTAATAAAATCTTTAACGAACGACTCGGCAGCTAATATATCAGCAGTTATAAATAAATTTGTGAATATAGATTATACACAGCCAAACTCGGTACTAGTTAATGATGGATTAGGTGCCGATGTTGCCCAAACATTAAACGGCACAACCATACAAGCTAATTGGACAATGAGTAATGATGCACATAGTGGGGTACAATTTTACGAATATGCTATTGGTACAGGTGTTGGATTAACAGATTTAGTAAACTACACATCGGTTGGTACAAATACAACCGTCACAAATTCAACATTAAGTTTAGTTTCGGGTACAACATATTACGTAACAGTAAAAGCAACAAATGGCGCTGGCTTAGTAAGTTTAAATGCATCGTCAAACGGGCAGATATACAACATAAGTACGAATATTGAAAAAATAGATATAAATAAATTTCCATTTATAACCTATCCAAATCCTATAACTGATAAAGTTACAATTACATCTGTTTCACAAAATATACTCGAAATAGAATTGGTTGATATTGG
>JAYSUQ010000017.1:0-6627 GCA_043718985.1 Bacteroidota bacterium
TAACCCAATAACTATTTTTAATAAAACAAATGGTTTACTATCTAATATTATTAATGATGTTGTGTTTAGTAACGATAGCACTTGTTGCATTTGCACCAACAAAGGCATTACATTATGCAGTATTAATGAGTTAATAAATAAACCACTCGCAAGCAATAAACTATTTATATCAAAAATATTTATTAATGATAGTTTAGTAAATGCAACAAACAATACGGTGTTATTAAACTCATCGCAAATTGATATTATAATTTATTTTAAGAGTCCGCTTTACATAAAACCAAACAAACAATTATACCGTTATAAATTTGATAACGGAAAATGGTTATCGTTAGAAAACACACAAATACGTTTAACCTCAATTAATGGGGGCAAACACAAAGTAGAAATTACAAACTCTATTGACGGTATAAATTGGAGTAGCCCAATAGCGTTAAGCATTATAAAAAAAATACCTTTTACGCAATCAGGCTGGTTTATAGTATGCATATTGTTAGCTGGTTTAACGTTAATTTTAAGTAGTTTATATTTTATATTTAAACGCTTAAAAACAAAAACAACTAAAAAAATAGAAGAAGATAGGCAAGTGAATTTATTAAAACATCAGGCAATGAATTCATTAATGAGCCCTCATTTTATATTTAATTCTCTTACCTCAATTCAAAATTACATTAACCTAAACGACTCGTTAAAAGCTAGCGAGTATTTAGCTAAATTTTCGCGATTAATACGAATGATTATTGAAAAAGCAGCTCAAGGTGAAATTACATTACACGAAGAATTAACGAGGCTTAATTATTATTTAGATTTAGAAAAAGAACGCTTTAAAGGAAAATTTGATTTTAAATTAGTAGTTAACGATAACGTAAACACATTTGATATTAAAATTCCTAATATGATAATACAGCCCTATGCCGAAAACTCAATAATACACGGCATTTTGCCAAAACACGAGCATGGCACTCTAACAATATCATTTAAAAAAATATCTGATTGTGTTTTAACTATTGTGATAGATGATGATGGCATTGGGTTTAATAAAGCTAAAGAAAACGCAAAAGCAGGTCACAAATCTTTAGGTACAAAAACCATCGAAAATATTTTAGAATTAAATACAAAATTAACAGGCAAAAAACAATCGGTAAGTATTATAGATAAATCGGATATGGATGCAACAAAATTTGGAACCGAAATAACGATTACACTTCAGTTAAATTAATTTTTGTGAAAATAAATAAAAACATATTAATTATTTTAATTTTTACATTTTGTAAAATAGGTTATGCTCAATATAAACCTTTAAATTTTTTGCGCGATACAGTTTCTATTTGTACTAACGATTCGTTTTTAATTAAATTTCCGCAAGAGTTGGTTAGTAAAAATGCAACCATACAATGGGTAACTCCGTATTCAATTATATATCATACTAAACAATTGTATGCTACCAAAAAAGGCACCTATATTGCTAAAATTAATGATGGAAAAAAACAATTATCCGATACTATTTTTGTTCGTATAATAGAAAAACCAAAATTTAATATTCGTGATACGATATTATGCTCAATTAAAGATTTAGTTATAGATCCTAAAAAAAACAATTGTAAATTTAATTGGAGTACTGGCGAAACATCAAGTAATATTAAGGTTGAAAAGCCAGGTAAATATTGGCTCAAGCTAAACAACAACGGTTGTATTTATACCGATACATTTAAAGTAAATGCATTTAATGGGGTTATTCCAAATTTTAGTAAAGATTATATAGTTTGCGAAAACGAACCATCAAAAGTGCTATTTGTTAAAGCTGAAGCCGATGTTAAATTATTTTGGAATACTGGTTCAAACTCAACATCAATAGCGCCAACAAAAGAAGGGCTTTATTGGGTTAAAAGCATATCAAAGCAATGTGGTATTAAAACAGATAGTGTTACTGTTAAATTTAAAAATTGCGATTGTGATGTTTATATACCAAATAGCTTTACTCCAAACGACGATGATAGAAATGATTTATTTTTACCTTTTTTTCAATGCGAATATGTGTTTTATTCATTAACAATTTACGATCGTTGGGGGCACACTGTATTTAACACCAACAGCATTACTACTAGTTGGGATGGTAAATTTAAAAACAATCCTTGCCCCGATGATGTTTATGTTTATCGTTTAGTAGCTATTCAAAAAAATACCGAAAAAAAAATAATTCGTAATGGGCATATATCATTGTTTAGATAATACTGCGCTACTAACCAATAATAAAACAATTAGGTTTATACATTAATGTAAAAATTGGTAAATATTTATTACGCCAGTTTACTTTTTTTGTATCCATATAAAAAATAAACTACTAAGCCTATTACTAACCAAACACTAAACATTACCCAATTTGTCCAACCCATGCCAGTTAGTAAATAACAGCACGATAGTAAACCTAAAACTGGTATTAACGAATAGTTTTTTATGAAAGAAAAAACAGCAATAATAATCCAAACTATATAAAAAATAATCATTGGAAAATTAAATAATGTGTTTGCATCATCAGTATAAATAGAGTTTGGATACTTTATAACTATTACAATTAAACTAAATATTGTGATTATTGGCACAATAAATTTCGCATTAATATAAGGCATTTTAAATTTTCCTTTTTCTTTTGCATCGGTATTACGTGGCAAAACCAACACCCCGCCACAAACAAGCACAAACGCAAACAATGTACCAATACTTGTAAAATCTAAAACAAATTTTGGAGTTGTAAAAAATATAGGAATACCTACTACCAAACCAGTAATTAATGTACTAAATGCGGGTGTTTTATATTTTGGATGAATTTCTGCAAATTTTTTAGGCAGCAGTCCATCTCTACTCATTGCCATCCAAATGCGTGGTTGGCCCATTTGAAAAACCAAAATAACACTTGTCATCGCAACAACTGCGGCAATTGATACAATAAACAACATCCACTTAATACCTTTAAGTGCAAATACTTCGGCTAACGGATCGGATACGTTTAATACTGTATAAGATACCATACCCGTTAATACTAATGCTAAAATAATAAATACAACAGTGCAAATTATTAACGAGTAAATCATACCTCGTGGCAAATCGCGCTGTGGGTTTTTACTCTCTTCGGCTAATGTAGATACGGCATCAAAACCAATGTATGCAAAAAAAACACCAGATACACCTGCCATTACACCACTAAATTGATTGGGCATAAATGGCGTCCAGTTATCAATATTAACATATGTGGCGCCAACAATAATTACAAGTAATATAATTGCTAATTTTATAATTACCATAATGTTACTGGCGTTTCGCGATTCTTTAGTACCAACATACACCAACCAGGTAACCAAAATGTTTATCATTACGGCTGGTAAATCAAAAATAATTTTTAGCCCCGCAATATTTGGTGCGCTAATCCAGGCATCACTTAATTTACCTAAAGTACCATCTAAAAAAGCTTGATGTGCATCGGAATAATTATGCGTTAACCATTGCGGAAAGTGAATGCCAAATGTTTCGATTAAATTTACAAAATAACCGCTCCACGAAAACGCAACATATATGTTACCTATAGAGTATTCCATCAACAAGGCCCAGCCAATTATCCAGGCAGCTAACTCGCCAAACGATACGTATGCATAAGTATAGGCGCTACCCGAAGCAGGGACTCTTGTTGCAAATTCGGCATAACACATAGCGGTAAAGCCGCATGCAATGGCGCATATCATAAATAAAAAAATAACTGCTGGCCCGCCACTAAAACATGCCGAACCAATACTGCTAAAACTACCCGCACCAATAATAGCTGCTATTCCAAAAAAAGTTAAATCTTTAACAGTAAGTACGCGGTGCAAACCTCCTTCATGTAATTCGTTTTCGGATAGTGTTGTTACTGATTTTTTACGTAATAAATTATTGAAAATTAAACCCATACTTTTTAAATTAATGCTTTTAACAAATATAACTATTAAACTAAATGTTTTAAAAACGCTACTTTTTTTAATTTATCGCTATTTAAATACAATAAAGGTATCATTACTAAAAACGGCAAAAATGGTATTTTATACCGAACAATAGCTCCTAAAACTGTGGTTGTAAAGCCCACTAATAAAAAAGATATTATAACTAGTATGATACAAAAAATTAAAAAATTATAATTACTACTATTTTTATTTCTATAATAAAAACAGAGTCCGTAAAAAGTAATTATTAATAAATTTTCGAGTGATGCAAGTAATTCTAAAACCGATTTTGCATCAAAAAATAGTGGCTTTAACGCAACAACATATAAGGCCTTAGGAATCATTATTACAAACGATTGCCAAGAATATGTTAATCGCCCCATGTTAATTGCCGAACGAGCTGGCGGACAATTATTAATGAGTTTATATAAACTTGTATCGGCATTATCTTTAACATAAAACGTATCGCGCATGTTTAGCAAAGGCCAACACATTAAATTAGTGTGTTTATTAATTTTATATAATTCGTTTTTTTTATCAACTAACTTGTAGCTTAACGAATCGTTATAATTTAAACGTTTTACATAACTTGAATTTAAAAAAAATATACCGCCCTCGCTAAGGTTAACAAAATCGTTTTGCCTAATAACAATTGTTTGTATAATATCTCTTTTAAATACGTATTTTAAAATAGTGATGCCACTTATTACTATTACAAAAATTGAAGCGCAATAAAAAAGAAGAACTCGTTTAATTTTAAAATTATTTACAATTGCAAATAGCGTTAATGGTAATGCAAAAAGTAATAAAATGTAAGGCTTTATAATTATAAATAATCCCACTGATGTTAATAATAATACACAATATTTTAAACTAGTACGTTTATCAATAATTAATTTAAAAAACGAATATATAAAGATGCCTAATGCAAAATATGCAATGGGTTCTTTTAACACACCCGATGTCCAAAACAATACATTTGGCAATAAAAATAATGCAAGGGCCAATAGTTTTTCTTTAGTTATAAAATAACGTTTTAAAGTTTTGTAAATAGCCAACTGCCCAATAAATGATGCTATAAGCATTACTAGAGCATGTACTGCATAACTACCATGCGAAAGCAACATAATTAAAGCGTTAATGCGAATGGGTGTTCGGTTATCATTTAAAAAATATTGGGTCGAAACATCTACTCTTCCCCATTTTTGAATTTTTTCAAAATAATTAATATGCAAAGGATCGGTTAGCAATTCGGAGTGAAATCCAAATACCATTTTACAATAATCTAAAATATTGTTTGGTAACGCCGAATACATAATGGCAGCATCCTGCATTGTATCTGCACTATCGCCATCAAAACTTGTTGAGTAATAGCAAAAATAAATGTAATAGTATGCAAAGCATGCAACTGTTTTAATGCCAATTATTAAAAATAAAACTTTAAGTGGTAAGTGCTCGTCTTTAAAAAAAGAGTGTTTGCTTATAACTAAACAAAATAAACTAAAATATAATGCAGCTAATATCAATATTTTTCAAAGGCTTTAATTTCTAAAAAACGGGCAGGCTCTTTTAATGGTTCAAATCCAAATTGAGTGTAAAGTGAATGCGCATCAAGTGTTGCCAACATAAATCTTCTTAAAGTTTTTATGGCCTGTTGTTGCATAATAAATTGCATTAATAATTTACTTAAATTTCTTTTTCTATAGTCTTTATCAATAAACACATCGGCAAGGTAACCAAAAGTTGCGCCATCTGTAATAACACGTGCAAAACCAACTTGCTTATTATTAGAGTATATGCCAAAACATAAACTTCCATTAATTGATTGTTCAACTAAATGAATGGGTATGTTTTTTGCCCAATAACTTTCGGTACTTAAAAATTGATGGATGTATGCTAAATTTAACTTTGTTTTATCGGTCGAAAACAAATAGTCGTTTATAATTTGTTCATTAATCATAAATTGCTAACAAATGCTAATTGCTTGTTTTTACTATCAAAAACAAAACGTGTTATTTTTTTTACACCTAAGTTTGCAAACGAAAACAGTGTTTCCCAAGTTTTATTTTTATCATTATAGCGCAACAAATTTGCACCTTCGGCTTTAATTAAACCTAACTCGTTATGCCAAACAAAATCTTCGTTGGTTGAGTTATAGCTACAATAAATAGTGCTTTGGCGTAATTGGGGGTTATATATTCGAAACTCTATTTTACTCGAATCTTTAATTGCATAAATAAAATGCGACGAATTATTTATTTTTTTAAATGCACGCGAAGGGTTATTACATAGCCAAACATCTTCATTAGTTTTTAAATTTAATGCGCGTAGCGATTGCGGTTCGGTTAATTTAAAATACAATAATGTATCGGCAGTTAACCAAGTATGGTAACCAACAGAATCGGTAGCTTGATGAGTTATTTTTGTAAACTTACCATTAAAATCATATTGCCAAACGCGTTGTGCCGAATCGGGCTCAACTACCACGCAACTAAAACCCAAATTATTTGGCAATACAGTTGGCGAGTACTCGCTCACTTTTGTGTTAGTAATATTTTTATGGTTTTTTTTGTTGATAGTGTAGCTGTATATATCTGCTTGATTATCTTGCCTAATACACACATAAAATAATTGCTTATCATTATTTATAAAAACTGGT
>JAYSUQ010000161.1:0-4110 GCA_043718985.1 Bacteroidota bacterium
ATTAATTGGAAGTTCATCTACAGGTACAGAAATATTGGTTTGGGATCAAATAGAATCATCAGACTTTGCAAAATATAAAGGAACTTACAATTAATGCTAATTCAGATGGAAGGCTGAAATTAAGATTATTAACATTTGATGGATCAACTTTTAATATTAATTCGGCTCGGCTTATTGATACTACTTGCGAATCGGAAAAGTTTTTTAAATAGGGTAAATAAATACGAGCTCGCGTGCCACCAAAATTATTTAAATAAACGGCAGTGTTTCCTTTAGTTGTATCGGTATTATTAATTTGCGATGCAAATGTTGGTGTTACCGTTGCGTAATTATGTTTTATGTAGTTAGTGCGAGCAGCATCAGTACCTCTAAACGAAAACTGAAACACTTCGCCTTTTGGTTGCAAGCCGCCATAATTATAATGTAAATTAACTCCCGAAATAACATTATCTAAATTAAATTTACGAATAGCACCAATGCCAGTTACTAAACTCGAACTTTCGGTGGTTATATAAAAACCTTTATTCGCATTTTGAAAAGCGGTGTTGTTGGTTAAATTTGTTTCTGTTTCTAAAATATATTTTGCCATATTATAGTCTAACTTAAACACCAAACATGTTGAGCCACTGCGGGTTGCTAATACACCGTTACTTGTATTTACAGTTGTTGTAGCATAATCAAATTTTTGAGAGTTATAATATGCTACCGTATTGTTAATGGTTGAGTTTAATAAATGAACTTTATAGGTTAAAGAGCTTGTTGCATCGCCAATATAAGTGTTGTCAGTATAAACAATAACCATTTCGGCCGAATCTAAAATTGGCTGTTTACCGTTAATAACAAAACTAACATTTGTTAAGTTGTTTGATATTGAAAAATTGGTGTAAATAGATGCATCTGTTCTTCCAAAAATAGGATCCTGAACCGAACCTAAATATTTTGTACCATCGTTATATGTTCTAATCGAATCTACTTTTTGGGTATGCATAAATACCGATGCTGTATCGTTAATTGTAATACCTAACAAATCGTTTTCGGGTTGCACATCTAAGCCAAGCGTACTCAAATTATCTTTTTGTTTACACGAAAAAATAAATGTTAACGATAAAAGTAATAATGCTATTTTATAGTTTGAAATCATTGTAAATTTAAAAACGCATAATTAATCAAAATTATGCGTTTTTACTAGTTAAAAAGTGTTTAAAAATTAATCAGCTAAAACTTCGGCCGATTCTAAAATCACATCATAAAACTCATTGTAAGCATCAGCATATTCTGCTTCGCCTTTATATTCTAAAATTGGTTTCCCCGATTTTTTAGCATATTTAATAACCTCTTCATTAATTTTTTCGCTTCCATAAGCAATACCATCACACGAGTCAATTGCAATTTTCATTAAATTAACAAAGCTAGCATCTTCAATATGTTTTAATTCTTTTTTAGAAACACCATCTAATATTGCTTTTTCAATTAATTTTTTATTTAACGATTTTGTAAATTCCTCATCATAAATAGTAAAAATAACTTTAGCCTCGGCAAATAAAGGATCTTCAATAAATGCTTTTTTAATATAAACAGGTATTAAACTCGTAAACCAACCATGGCAATGAATAATATCGGGAGCCCAACCTAATTTTTTAACAGTTTCAATAACACCACGGTTAAAAAACACAGCGCGTTCATCGTTATCATCAAATGCTTTACCAGTTGCTTTATCGGTTAAAACCGATTTACGTTGAAAATAATCATCATTATCAATAAAATAAACCTGCATACGTGCAGTTGGTATTGATGCAACTTTTATAATTAATGGATGGTCGGCATTATTAATTACAATATTCATTCCCGAAAGGCGTATAACCTCGTGTAATTGATGGCGACGCTCGTTAATATTACCATACTTAGGCATAAAGGTTCTTATTTCTTTACCTTTTTCTTGAATTGCTTGTGGCAAGCGCCTAGATATTTTACCAATATGGGTTTCATCTAAATAAGGAGTAATTTCTTGAGATACAAACAGAATTCTTGCTTTTTTCATATGTTTATTTTATTGATTTTTAGTTGTCATATAGTTTAGCTATCAAATTATCATTCGTGTTTTTTACGTTTTTTGAATGATAACTATTTTATATGATAAATTTTATTGTTTTTAAAATAATGAATAATTTATACTTTATAAAAATTTTAAATTATTTACGACATACAAAAGTAATAAAAAAAAATCCATATTTCAAAGTATTATTTAGCTTTACGGCAAATTATTTGTAACTACAAGCCATTTTATGCTTATTATAACTAAAATATCGGATATTAAAATCAACATTGCACAATTAAAGCAACAAGGTAAAACTATTGGTTTTGTGCCAACAATGGGGGCCTTGCATCAGGGTCATATTTCATTAATTAAATTATCGCAACAACAATGCAATGTTACGGTGTGTAGCATATTTGTAAATCCAACGCAGTTTAATAATGCAAACGATTTAAAACTATATCCACGCACACCCCAAAATGATATTGAAATGTTGCAACGAGCAGGTTGCGATATTTTGTATATGCCCGAGGTTGATGATGTGTATACCCAAACCGATACGCGAGTGTTTGATTTTGGCTATTTAGATACAATTTTAGAAGGCGCAACTAGGCCTGGTCATTTTAACGGAGTAGGGCAAGTGGTTAGTATTTTACTGCAAGGTGTTGCACCCGATAAAGCTTTTTTTGGTAGTAAAGATTATCAACAAGTAATGGTTGTTAAACAGTTAGTTAAGCAATTACAGTTACCTGTAGAGGTTGTAGCGTGTCCAATTTTGCGCGAAAAAGATGGCCTTGCAATGAGCTCGCGTAATGTGCGCTTAAACGAACAACAACGCTTAGAGGCGGCTGCCATACCCGAAATGATGAAACTTGGCAATCAGTTATTAAAAATATATGGCATAACCGAAACTAAAAAATACATTGCCAGCGTAATTGCAACCATACCAGGTATAACTTTAGATTATTTTGAAGTGTGCAATGCCGAAACCCTTATGCCATTAACCGATTATAAAAACACTATAAAAACAGTATCGGTAATTGCTGTTTTTGTAGGTAATATTAGATTAATTGATAATTGGGTGGTTGATTAATTGAAAATGATAAGACGTTGTTTTAAAAACAATCATTTGTAAATTAGTTAATGTTTAACCACTTTTTAAACTGGTTTAATTACTTTTTTAAATGTTGTGCTTTTAGTTAAATTTTAAATATATTTATAGCTTATATATTTAAAATTTAATTTTTTTACCATATTAAAATATGAAATAGCCACTTTCAAAAAGTTTGTTGCAAACAAACATTAATAAAAATAAGGCGAATACCATATGATAACTAAAAATAATAAAAATCTACATATGAAAAAACTAATTTCGGTTTTTGCCTTTTGTTTGTTGTTACAACCGCTAATTGCACAAGTTACTACCACCGTTAACCCCACACTTGCACAACTACAACAAAAATTAAGTGGTAATGGTATTACTATTACAAATGTTTCAAAAACTTGCCCTAGCGTTGCTTTTGCTTTGTATAGCGGTGGCACAGGAGCATTATCAAGTTTATCATCAGGCATTTTGTTAACTACAGGTACGGCTACTAATGTTAGCGGAGCAAATTCGGTTTTTAATAGTCAGGATAATTTAGCACTTGGCTCAACATTAGGTGATAATTTGGCAAATAGTGGATTAGGCACTCAGGACGCTTGCTATATTAAATTTACAATTACCCCAACTTGTAATACATTAAGTATTAATTATTTATTTGCTTCTGAAGAATATCCTGAATATAGTGAACCTGATATTTTTGGAAACTCAATTAATGATGTTTTTGGTTTTGTAATCGACGGTCCAAATCCTGCAGGTGGAAATTATAATCAGGTAAATATTGCAGTTTTACCAGGCACTTCTACGCCTGTTTCTATTTCAAATGTAAATAATGGTAATACAAACACTGGGCCTTGTGTTAATTGTGCTTTTTATCAAAACAATCCAGCGGGTATGGTTTATGATGGAGCTACAACTGTTTTAACTGCATCAACAGCTGTTACGCCTTGCCAACAATATACCATGACCATTGGTG
>JAYSUQ010000162.1:0-4102 GCA_043718985.1 Bacteroidota bacterium
CCAACAAAAAAAGATAAAAGAGATTTAACTAATTTTGGTTGGGAATAATATAGTTTCTAAAATTTAAGCTATAAAAAATAGTATCTTTATTAAATAAAAAACGAAAATGAAAAAAAATATAATAGTAATAGTAGCAATAATTACAACAATAACTAGCGTAGCACAAAATCGTAAAATAAATTTTGAACACGTTAGTTTTACTGAGTTAAAACAATTGGCATTAAAACAAAATAAGTTAATATTTATTGATGCGTTTACTACTTGGTGCGGCCCTTGCAAACACATGGCTAAAACTGTTTTTACTAACGATACAGTTGCCGATTATTACAACCAAAACTTTATTAATGCTAAAATTGATATGGAAAAGGGTGAAGGTATTGAATTGGCAAAGCAATACAATGTTAACTGTTATCCTAATTTATTATTTATTGATGGTAACGGTAATTTAGTGCACCGTGTAGCTGGCTCTATGTTAGCTGCCGATTTTATTAATTTTGCTAAAGACACCAAAACTCCTGAAAAAACATTTGCTTATTATAAGTTAAATTATGATTTACAAAAAAATAATTCAGATTTTTTATCTAAATATATTTCGTTACAAAGTAATACCTGTATAGAGCCTAATGAAGCGGTTAGCCAATATTTTTTATTGCAAAAAGAAGATGATTTAATTAGCGAAAAAAATTGGGCAATGATAAAAGAACAAACTACATCTATTGATTCGAAAGAATATGCTTACTTAACAAAAAATAAAAATAAATTTGAATTGTTGTATGGAAAAAACGATGTGCTAAGTAAAATTGATAATATCCATTCACAAACATTAATTGCTATTATTAAAGAAAAACCTTTTAATGAAAAAAAGTATAGTATTACTAAGAATAAAATTAAAGAAACAAATATTGGCAATACTACGCAACTCATTTTTGAATCGGATTTAAAGCTTGCTCAAAAAAATAAAAACTGGAAAACATATGCCGATTTAGCAATTGCGAATGTAGATACGTATTATTTAAAAAACAGTAACGAGTTAAATAGTATCGCTTGGGTTTTTTATGAAAGTGTAACAGATAACATTAGCTTACTTAAAGCTGAATTATGGTCTAAAAAATCGACAGAGTTAGACGAAAACTATGGTAATTTAGATACTTATGCCTGTTTACTTTACAAAATTGGCAAAAAAAATGAAGCATTAGCTGCCGCTAACAAAGCTATTGATTTTGCCAAAAAAGAGGGTGCATCAGAAAATGATTATAAAGAAACTAGTAACTTACTTGAAAAAATTAAAGCTTTAAAATAACATTAATTGATTATGAATGCTGGACTGTTTTTTTAATTTTTAGTTTATATGTGTCCACTTTTTTAGTCTTTAAAAAACCAAGTTAATTGTTACCCAATAGTTATCATAAGTATGTGTTTTTATTTGGCTTAATTGCTTTAGTAAGTGGTGCACTGTTTGGCGCTGTTCCAACAAGTATACCCCAAATAATTTTAGCTGCAAATTGGTTACTCGAGGGTAATTTTTTAAGTAAGTATAAGCAATTAAAAAGCAATACAATATTTTTAGTTTTAATTTCGGTTTATTTGTTACACCTAATAGGGATGCTTTACACGGCAAACATAAACGATGGGCTAAACGATTTGAAAATTAAAATGCCCTTAATTATTTTACCAATTATATTATTTACAACACAAGCTATATGCAAAAAGGAACTTAACTGGTTGTTTAAATTCTTTTTTTTAAGCGTAGTTGTAAGTTCTATTTGTTGTTTTATAGTTTATTTAGGTTATACTAAAAAAACAATTACTGATATTAGGCAAGCATCGGTATTTATGTCGCACATACGATTTTCGTTGTATATTGTATTTGCAATATGCGCCATGTTTTATTTTGTTTTAAAAGAAGTAAGTACGTATAAAAAAATAATATTGCTTTTTACTATTTGTTGGTTGCTTTATTTTTTATACAAACTGCAAATGGTAACTGGTTTAAGTATTTTGTTTTTTTTAATATTATTATATGGTATTATTGCGGCATACAAGTACCTTAATTTTAAATACGCTATTATTTTAACTAGTTGTTTAATTGCAGGCTTAATGTATGTATCATCGGTAGTTTATAGCTCGTTAACCATGTATTTGCCTAATAATAACTTGGTTACTAATAAACGATTAACTAAAACAATTAATGGGCATTTTTATTTTCATGATACACTTTACAACCTGGCCGAAAATGGCAACCTAACTGCCATAAATATAAATCATTACGAATTGTTTACTGCTTGGAATAAACGAAGTGCATTAAGTTTAGACCGCGATTACAACAAAGGTTATTTAAATTATTATGCCGCTTTACGTTACTTAGCTAGTAAAGGTTTAACTAAAGATTCGGTTGGAGTTAGTAAACTTACTAATGATGATGTTAAAAACATTGAGCAAGGAATTACAAATTACAAATACACATTTAATACGGGAGCAAATGCCCGTTGGCGAGAAATTGTATGGGAATATACGTTATATAAACGAGGCGAAAATCCATCTGGGCACACCCTAACCATGCGTTTTGAATTTTGGAAAACTGCCATTCATGTTATTAAGGCTAACTTAATATTTGGTGTTGGCACAGGCGATATACAAAATTGTTTAAACAAAGCATACACCGATACTAAATCGCAATTAAGTGTTGATTGGCATAAGCGATGTCATAATCAATATTTAGCCATAACTGTTGCATTTGGTTTATGTGGCTTGGTTTTATTTTTAATATATTTATGTTATCCTGCAATAACATTGCAAAACAATTTACACGCATTGTTTTGGCCTTTTTTTATTATAGCCATTATCTCTTTTTTAACTGAAGATACTCTTGAAACCCAAGCAGGTGTTACTTTTTTTAGTTTATTTTATTTTATGTTTTTATGGTTATCACAAACAAAACCCGCATCTATAAAAAATAAAGATGCAGATTTAAAATTACAAATAAATATTGAGTTATAAATCTAAACCTTCGTTTAATGCCCCGCTTAAAATCGAAAAACATGCTGTGTAGTGCCTGCACATATGGCATTTAACTTTTTTGTGATGGTGTTTCGGATTTATCTTTGCGATCAATTCGTTCATCACACCAATAAAATTTACTTTTCATTTTTTTAAATTTTAAGTAATTGTACGTTACTATTTTATAAAAAAACGTGAGTTTAAATTATTTTATCATAACTCCTCGTTTATTTAATACTGGTAAGGTTATAAAGTTTTTATCGATAATTGTTTCGGGTAAAAAAATAAATTGTTTATCAAAAAGTTGATTACTTAAGGTAAAACTTACCCAGTATTCGTTACTAAGTCCAAATACATCTTTTAATATTGGTTCAATTTTAATGTAATCGTTTGGTTTAACTTCTTCAAAATAATTGCGCAATGTACTTGTTTTTACTTTTTTATCATTAACTAAGCCATAACCAGTTGATACGACTAAAACATTAAATATGCTAACCTGTTTTAAATTTATAAGGCATACAAAATATTCATCCAAGCCTTCTATTTCTTGTACAACAGCAACCGCAATGTTTTCAACTTCCGGAAAAATAATATCTTTTATCATAATTGATGTTTAATGTTAATTGTGTAAAATTACTTTAATCTAATTAATTAACTTGTTTTTAATCGCAAAAAAAAAGCTTCGCATTTATTTGCGAAGCTTTTTTAAACAATATTATAATTTATTTTTTAGCTGGTGCTGCATTTGCTTCTGCAACAGATGCACGAGTAGATTGCACAGATACTACTGATACATTTTTAGCATTTAAAAATACTACGCCTTCAATACTAATATCGCCAACTGCAATAGAGTCGCCTAACTCTAACTTATCAATACTTAGTTCAATTTCGTTAGGCAATACGTGTGCCAACCCACGAGCTTTTAATTTACGTAGTTTTAAATTTAATTTACCGCCTTTTTTAACACCATCAGATTGCCCAACGATTTTAATTGGAATGTTAGCTGTTACTGGTTTACCATCAACTATTTCTAAAAAATCAACATGAGTTAAAATATCGCTTAAACGATGAAATTGCGCTTCTTGTAAAACGGTTTTATATAATT
>JAYSUQ010000163.1:0-4080 GCA_043718985.1 Bacteroidota bacterium
GGCTGTTTTTCCGCTAGTTAAAAAAGATGGTTTGCCCGAGTTGGCCGAAAGTATTATGAAGGATTTAAAATTTGATTTTATGATGGCTTACGACGAAAAAGATACTGTAGGTAAACGCTATAGAAGGCAAGATGCAATTGGCACGCCTTTTTGTATTACAGTTGATCATCAAAGTTTAGAGGATAAAACAGTTACTATTCGCCATCGCGATACAATGAAGCAAGATAGAGTTGCTATTGCCGATTTACATAAAATACTTACCGAAAAAACAAGTATACAAAGTTTACTTAAAAGCTTGTAGCAAAACTATTAAATGTGCTTGAATTTTGTGTAATTGTAGTCTATTTACAACTATTAAAATTGGAGTTATACCGTTAGTACTTATTAAATAGGCTAAATTTTCTAAACAGTTGAGAGTTTAAAACATTTTTATTTATAGAGTCAAAATACCTGTTGTTACTTTATATTTAGTAACTTAACAATGACAGCTACAAAAAATAAATTCAGAGAAAAACCAGTTGACGAATCTGTACAAACAGAAACAGCATCTGCAAATAACGACATTGAAGAAAAAACATCTTCAACGTTAAAAAACAAAACCAAATTAGTTAAACCCGATAAAAAATCGGAATTAAAATCTAGTTCAATTGCAACAAAAACAAGTGTTTTAGAGCAATTAAACAAAGCTATTGAAGTTTATAACAACGAGCAAACTCAAAAAATAATAGGCTTATTGCTTATTTTAATTGCTGCATATTTAGCAATTGCCTTTACATCGTATGTGTTTACTTGGGAACAAGATCAGGATAAAGTACTAGGCCCAATTAACGAGTTGTTTGCTATTGATACTAAAGTTTATAATTGGTTAGGTAAATTTGGTGCCTTAGTTTCGCATTTATTTTTATATAAATGGTTTGGAGTTGCTTCATTTATTTTAGTCCCCGTTTTTGTAATTTATGGTATTCAAAAATTATTAAATAAGCAGTTAACAAAGCCATCATTATTTAATGCTAAATGGTTGTTTGTAATGGTGTGGGCAAGCTTGGTTTTAGCATTTTTTTTTCACGATAAATTTTATTTTTTAGGTGGTGGTTATGGCTATATATTAAATCAGCAATTAGGTAATTATGTTGGTAACATTGGCACTTTGGTAATTTTTGCATTTAGTATGCTCGCATTTTTAGTGTTAAGCATTAACTTATCGTTTAATGTAACCAAACAAGGTAATTTAACTATTAATGAAGAAGAAGAAATTATTGAAAACGAATTAAATACAACCGTTATCAATCCGAACGCAACTACTGTTTATGATACAACGCAAGAACCAGTTTTATCTACCGAAGAAGAAGCCGATTTATTAAATTTTGAACTTAAATCTTCAGATAAAGAAAATACAACAGCATTAAACGAAACATTAGTAGATAACATTCCGTTAGATGTTGTAACAACACAAAACGATGACAAGAAAGATTTAGAATTTGAAATAAATAATCCAAATGCTGATGAGTTAGTTACCGAACCAGAGTTTGTAAAAGAAATTCCGAAAGAAAACGAGATAACGTTAGACGATGAATTAAAAGCATCTCAATTAGTTGAAAAATTTGGGCAATACGACCCAACCTTAGATTTAGGTCATTACCAATTCCCTAGCCCCGAGTTATTAATAGATTATGGCACGGGTACTGCAAAAGTTGGTAACGAAGAGTTAACTGCCAACAAAGATAGAATTGTAAACACATTAAAAAATTATGGGATTGAAATTGCACGCATATCAGCAACCGTTGGCCCAACTGTTACCCTATACGAAATTGTGCCAGCTGCAGGTGTTCGCATAAGTAAAATTAAAAATTTAGAAGATGATATTGCATTAAGTTTAGCTGCGCTTGGTATTCGTATTATTGCGCCCATACCAGGTCGAGGAACAATTGGTATTGAAGTACCAAACCAAACACCCGAAATGGTGCCAATGAGAAACATTATTGCATCAGAAAAATTTCAAAACACAACACACGATTTGCCAATAGCTTTAGGTAAATTAATTAATAACGAAATTTTTATTGCCGATTTAGCAAAAATGCCTCACTTACTAATGGCAGGAGCTACAGGCCAAGGCAAGTCGGTTGGGTTAAATGCTATATTGGTTTCGTTACTTTATAAAAAACACCCAGCGCAAATTAAATTTGTTTTAGTTGATCCTAAAAAAGTTGAATTGACATTATTTAATAAAATTGAACGCCATTTTTTAGCAAAGCTACCAAACGCCGAAGATGCAATTATAACAGATAATACAAAAGTTGTACACACCTTAAATAGTTTGTGTATTGAGATGGATAACCGTTATGCATTGTTGCAAGATGCGCAAGTACGAAATATAAAAGAATATAACGTTAAGTTTATAAACCGAAAATTAAACCCTAACGAAGGGCACAAATATTTACCATACATTGTTTTAGTAGTTGATGAGTTTGCCGATTTAATTATGACTGCTGGCAAAGAAGTGGAAACACCAATTGCTCGTTTAGCTCAATTAGCTCGTGCCATTGGCATACATTTAATTATAGCAACACAACGCCCATCAGTTAATATTATTACAGGTACTATTAAAGCAAACTTTCCGGCACGTATTGCATTTAGAGTTACTAGTAAAATTGATAGCCGTACAATTTTAGATTCGGGTGGAGCCGAACAATTAATTGGACGAGGAGATATGTTATTAAGTACTGGTAACGATTTAATACGCATACAATGTGCTTTTGTTGATACTCCCGAAGCCGAAAAAATTACTGAGTTTATAGGTTCTCAACGTGCCTACCCGAGTGCATTTTTATTGCCCGAATATGTTGGCGAAGATGGCAGTACTGGCAAAGATGATGTTGATTTAAGTGAGCGTGATAAAATGTTTGATGAAGCGGCAAAACTAGTAGTGCAATTTCAGCAAGGCTCGGCATCTTTTTTACAACGTAAATTAAAATTGGGTTATAACCGTGCTGGGCGAATAGTTGATCAGTTAGAGGCTGCTGGCATTATTGGACCATTTGAAGGGAGCAAAGCTCGCGAAGTACGCTGTAAAACAATGGAAGATTTGCATCAAATACTTAGTAGAATTTAAACGTTTAACAATTTAATTACCGTGTCAAAATTGACAACTTTTAATTAGTGTTACCTAATGGTGTTATCAGTTATAGGTAATGTTTAAATTTATAGCATATTTAATAATATTATGTTTGTTTAGTCAATGTGCTATTCATGATAAATCGCCTTTTATTTGTTTTAAATTAAGTTGTATTAGAGGGCAATACAGCATTAAGCCATTAAAAAAAAGAGTAAAAGCATCGCTAAATAATAATAAACGAAAAAGAGAATTAGCAAAAAACAAACGACGGAAAAAAGAAAATTCCAATTACGATGTTGTATTGCAAAACGATTCAATTTTAAAACACATTTCCGATTCAATATCAAACATAAATAACAATGGCCGTTTAGCTTTGCTTGATACAACTATAAAAATAAATTATATAAATTTAAACGATAGTGTTTTGCAACATCAAAAAGCAACAATTACAACATTTATTAATAAAGTAGGGCAAGCTAATATTTCCGAAATTACTCTTACCGATTTTTATAATCAAACTAGTACTGGTAATAAACAATCAGTAAAAAAACAACTTTTTAAATTTATACTCAAAAACGGAATTTATAAAAACAAAGTATACACTCAAAAAAACAATTACCTAAACCAAACTGATAGTACAAACAACCATCAAAATTTACAATACCTCGAAATTAGAATACATTAAATTTTAATTTAAAAAAATCAAATGTGTATCTTTACAAAATGCCACGTTATTTTATTAAATTAGCTTATAATGGTACCAACTACAACGGTTGGCAAATACAAAATAATACGCCCAACACGGTACAACAAATTTTACAAGATAAGTTATCGTTAAAACTCTCGCAAACTATTGAAGTTGTTGGTTGTGGCAGAACCGATGCTGGTGTGCACGCTAAAAATTATTATGCCCATTTTGATTGCAATGTAATTGATTTACATAATCCCGAAAAAAATTATGCTTTTTT
>JAYSUQ010000164.1:0-11739 GCA_043718985.1 Bacteroidota bacterium
CACAAAGTGGTGGTTTAGTTAATTGGAATTGGAAAAACAATACAACTGTGTTTTCTACAACTCAAAATGCTACGTTAACAGCCTACACCGCAACTACAAATACAGTTAAACTTATTGTAACAAACTCGTTAGGCTGTAAAGATTCGGTAATAAAACCTTATAGTGTTTATGCTTTACCTGTTGTAGATTATACAACATCGCCACAAAACTACTACGCCACAAATAGTAGTGTTACTTTTACGCCCTCTGTTTTAAATGCAACAACTTATAGTTGGAGTTTTAGTAACCAATTAAATTTTACAAACATAAACCCAACGCTTGTTTATACTATTGCTGGCACCTACACAAGTAGTTTGTTTTTAACAGATAATAACGGCTGTAGTGGCTTTAAAACTAAACAATTTATGGTAAGTGATGTTGTTACCGATGTTGCAATTACAAATGTGAGTTTACTAAAATTGGGCGCCGATTACTTAACTGTTGTTGCCGACATTGTAAACTATGGTTCATCGCCATTAACAAAGTTAGATGTAACCTACAGCATACCAAATGCAAGTAATGTTAAAGAAACTTGGCAAGGAATTTTAAACCCAAATGCACTTATTACTTACACATTTTTAGCTAGTAGTAAATTAGTTTCTGTTAACGATAACAACCCAATTTGTGTATCGGTTAATTTATTAAATAATGAGGTTGATGTTAATTTAAACAACAACTCATTGTGCACAGTTTTAAATGCAAATACAATTGATGTACTTAATCCGTACCCAAACCCATCAGATAATAACGTTACGTTACCAATAATATTAACAAAAGATTTAGAATTTACGATTGAAATTTTTGATGCCTTAGGGCAAAAAACGTTTGAACAAATTGCAATTAAAGGACTACAAGGTTTAAATCAAATAACAATACCAATTTTAAATTTTACACGAGGCACGTATATTTTAAAAGTATATATTGATGGTAAAATTTTTATTAAAAAATTAGTTAAAGCCGGCAAGTAGTTGCAGCTATTTATCTTTATAAATTACTAAATTAATAATGCCTTTTGATGGAGTGCTATTATCGGTTAACGATACTACAAATGGTTTACGTTGGCCTTCAAAACAATTATAAACAACAAAGCCCTTATCTTCGGTTGGGTTAGGTAGTTTTTTTTCGTAATAGGTTTTTAAATCAGTAAAAAGTTTGGCGCTTAAATCTAAGTCGTTACAATTTATCTGAACTTCAACTTCATCTAAACTATCTTTTTGTAAATTATACGCAACCGAGTAGTTAGTTATACTATCAATAATATATTCAAAATATAAGTAGTTAGCCTCAACTTCGGCAGGTTGCTTAGTTTCGGTTTTTGTAATTAAAATGGCTTTGCTGTTTAAATCAATACCACGTATAACCCCAACTTTCGATTTAATTATTTCATCTAACTCAACATTATATTCTGGAAAAACACGAGGCTTAACTTGCTCAACAATTTTTGGCTTAGTGTTACACGAAATAAACCCTAAAATTAAAAGTGATGTTATGATGTGTAGCGTTTTGCGCATAAGTGTTTTTTATTATTAAAAAAATATTTAAAGTTATAATTATTAACGTGCGTTAATTAAAAACCTATTACCGTATAGTTTGAATTAAAATTAATTATTGTTTTGTACTTATAAAACCACCTCTTCTGTATTTCTTTCGGGGCGCATTTGCGGAAAAAGTAACACATCTTGTATTGATACTTGGTTTGTCATTAACATACACAGCCTATCAATGCCAATGCCAATGCCTGCAGTTGGAGGCATGCCATATTCTAATGCGCGTAAAAAGTCATAATCAATAAACATTGCCTCATCATCGCCACGTTCCATTAATTTAACTTGCTCTTCAAATCGTTCGCGTTGGTCAATTGGGTCGTTTAATTCTGAATAAGCGTTTGCAATTTCTTTTCCATTTATCATTAACTCAAAACGCTCAACCAATCCTTCTTCGGTGCGGTGTTTTTTTGTTAATGGGCTCATTTCAACAGGGTAATCGGTAATAAAAGTAGGTTGTATGTAATTTCCTTCGCACTTTTCTCCAAACAATGTATCAATTAATTTTGCTTTACCCATAGTGCCATCAACTGCTATGTGTAATTGTTTACAAACATCGCGTAAAGCAGCTTCATCCATTTTACTTACATCAATGCCTGTGTTTTCTTTAATTGCATTGTAAATTGTTATGCGTTTAAATGGCGCTGCAAAATTAATTATTTTATCGCCAACGGTTAGTTCTGTTTTTCCGTGTAAATCGTTTGCAATTTTTTCAATTAATGTTTCGGTAGTATTCATCATCCAAAAATAATCGCGATAAGCTACATAAAACTCTAGCACAGTAAACTCTGGATTATGCGTTCTATCCATCCCTTCGTTCCTAAAATTACGGCTAAATTCATACACCCAATCAAACCCACCTACAATTAAGCGTTTTAAATATAACTCATTTGCAATACGTAAATACAATGGTATATCTAACGCATTGTGGTGTGTTAAAAATGGACGAGCCGCTGCACCACCTGGTATAGATTGCAATACGGGTGTATCAACTTCTAAAGCGCCACCATCATTTAAAAAAGTGCGAATAGTGTTAATAATTTTAGTACGTTGCTCAAATGTTTTTTTAACTTTTGGATTAATTATCAAATCAACATAACGTTGGCGGTATCTAAACTCAGGGTCTGTTACTTCATCAAACGCGTTGCCTTCATCATCTGTTTTTACAACAGGTAATGGCTTTAACGATTTACATAAAAGTTTAAAAGAGGTAACATGAATTGATATTTCGCCAGTTTTAGTTGTAAAAACGTAACCCTCAACGCCAATTATATCTCCTAAATCAATTAATTTTTTCCAAATAACATCGTACAAAATTTTATCATCTTCATTAGGGCAAATATCATCTCGGCGCACATAAATTTGCATACGCTCTGTACTATCTTGCAAAACGGCAAAAGCAGCCTTACCCATATCTCGCACACTCATTATGCGTCCTGCAAAACGAATATCTTTATAATTTAATTTATCGCGTTCGTAATTATTTTTTATATCCTGAGCGGTTACATTAACCTTAAATTCTTCGGCAGGAAAAGGATTAACACCTAATTTTATTAATTCGGCAAGTTTATGTCTTCTTAGTTCTTCTTGTTCGCTTAATTCGTGTAACATAATAGTAATTATAATTTTGCTCGAATATAGCTAAAATGCTAAAAGCAGTAGGCTGTTTATGTAAAGAAGTTTAAACAAGTTATTAATAAGTTGCTTAAAGTAGAATTGTTTTTTAAAATTTAAAACCTTAATAATTTTTAAGGTGTAATTTTAAAGCCCGCAACCATCACATTATATCTGTAATTAAATAGTTGTAAATTTTCTTGTTTAAATTCAAGTTGATACAAACCATAAATAGCAAGGTGTTTGGTGATATTAAAATTTATTAATGACGAATAACGAGTGCTTGATAAATCGGGCGAATTATTTATTAAATAACCATTTTCTTCAATAATATTATATTTTGTGTTTAATAAATAACTCAACTTTATTGAAAGTTTGGTAATTGGATTTATAGATAAAAAAGGCATAACAGAAGCGTAAGTTGTTTTATAATTATTTTTAGTGTGCATATAACCAATGCAACCAAGCACTAATTTAGTGTTGCCAAAAACATTACATGATAAATAACTGTTATTAATAAATTGCGTTATATTTCCAATATTAGATACTGTAGTGCCTATACCTATAGTAAATTTATTAATTGTTTTTTGAGCATTTAAGGCGCCAACAAAGTAGTTGGCATTGTTTTTAGTTTGGGTAGTTATTGTATTTTTTTTAGTTTTTAAAGGCGGCGCGCCTGCTGGTTGTTGGGTATGAGGCAAAACTCCAGGAGGCCATAATGTATCAATAGTTGTTGTTGCAAACTTACTTGTAGTATTTAAATTTACGCAATGAAGCGATGCTAGCATTAACCAATTATTTTTTATTGGTACTGTTGCCTTTATAAAATACTGATACTGTTTTACTGTACCTAAAAATGATTGTTGATTAAAATAAGTTAATGCATGAAATAACGAAACCCGATTTTTAATGTAATGATTTAATCCTAACTGAAAATAAATTGGAGGTTTAAAATAATTAGGCGTACCGTTTTTAGCTTTATTATAATATTCAACACTATCTGTTATTTTAGTTCCTCCTTCAATAATTGCAAATTCAATATTCGATTGCTTAGCAATTCCAATTTTTTGAAGTAAGGGTAAATTAAATTGTTTACTTAATTCGCGTGCATTTTCATACCTACCATTATATATGTAACAAAAATACATATACTCTAAGGTTAACTCATCGTCTAAATTAAAGACTAACGCTTTTTTAAAATGCCCTAAAGCCAAACTGTAATTCTTTTTTTCGTAATAAGCTATTCCAACTCTTAATTGTAAATAATAATAGTTAAATCCTTTGTTGATTGATTGGTTTCCAAATTTTATTAATTCTGACCAATTTTTATCATTATACAAATCATAACTTTTTTGCTCAACATAAGCCGAATTTAATGTGTCTATTAATAACTCTGTTTTAGATTGAGATTTTACATTAATAAATTTTAAAACGAGAATCACTACAATAGTATATTTTAATAGTTTCATATATCTAAATTACTTTTCTTTTATTGTCATATGGATTATCCAGTTTAGTTTTTTGTGTTTGAGATAAACACGAATATTTCATATTATGAGATATTAATAAATGATTCGGATTTGTTTTTATGATGAATTGTAAAGCGATGAAACTTCTGATCTTTTAACTCCATTTCGAAATGGATTTTCTTAAACGTATAATTAATTAATTTAGCTTCAACTTCTGATTTAATAATTAGTTTTTGAGGCGCGTATACATCATCAACATAAGTAAATTTTGAAGTGTAATTTGCTTTAGTAAACACATAAAACGGTGCAACAAAATCTTGAAAAAACTGAATCCATTTTCGGTTAAAATGAATTAAAGGAACACTATCGCTAATTGGCATGTTTTCATAATAACCCAATAACTGACGGTAGGCCGCTAAATAAAAGTGAAATAAAACAGATGAATTGTCGCCTTCAAAATCAGTAAAATAAAACATAACGCCATCATTTACAAAGTATGCGTAAGACTTACTTTCATCACAATAAATATAAGTTTTGTTATAAGCATCTGTAAATACTTCCCAATTAATGAATGCCCCTACTGTTTCATTTTTGAACACGATTTTTTGTCCAGGTAAAAATGAGAATCCGAACGCTAATAATTGATTGACTTGCACATTACTAATAAACGAACCTTCTTTTGGGACTTCCGAAATTCTTAGTTTTTTTTCTAACCCAGTTCTTTCAATAAAATAAGAAATTGGATATTCTAAAGTTGGCGCACCAACTGTTGGAATAGTTTGTAATTGAAAATGAATATGTGGTTCGGGCGAACGACCAGAATTTCCGCAGGTTGCTAAGTAAGTTCCTTTAGTTACATATTGTCCAACAAACACACCAAACGAATCTTTTTTAATATGGCTGATTTGCGAAAACAATCCATTTAAATGATTAATGATAATGGTGTTTCCCCAATTGTGTTCTGTATCCACATCGCCCACATCATTTTCTTCAACTGTATTGATAATGGTATATACATATCCATCATAAGGAGCAAACACCTCTTTATTGTAGCAGTAAAAATTATCTCTCGAAAAACCTTCTCTAGCACTTTTTGGCTCTTTGTAGGTATTAGACTTTGAATCAACAATCACAAAATCTAAAGCTTTGCTCCAATCACCTAAGTGAGTAATTTTTCCATTGTAACCTTGGCTTACGTTCCACTCTCCAAAAAAAGGTAAAGCTAACTTATATAAATGTTCATTTTTAAAACGTTGTAACGAATTTAAATATTTATAAATAGTTTTTTCTGCCGAAAAATATTGAAGTGTAGCTAAATGTAAATAATTGTGAAACCAACGTTGATTTAACGAATATAAAAATGTTGTACAAACTATACTGAATGACAGTGTATATGCCTTTAGTTGAAATATAAATAATACTTTATTTAGCGATAATAATACAAACAATAATATAGGTACTAAAATAATTACGGTAACGTAACTATAAGAATTTGGTATTAAAAAAAAACACCCAATAGCAATGGCTATAAAAATAAAATTAGAACCTAATAAATTCAAATCGTTTACATCTGCTCCAAAAACAGAATAAAACAAATAAGCTAAACAAAAACCAATAACACTTAACGAAAATGCAATTCGTGAAAAGTACAGTAAACCAAAGGCAATGAGCATACCTCCTAAAATACTAGTTTGAAAAAAGGTGCCTGCTAAAGTTTTAAAAAAACTTAGAGCAAATGGGAATAGTGAAATATCATCTAAGGAATGAATCAGCTGATACCAATACGACGATTGACTTTTTGCAATTTCATTAATAGCAAAAATGTGTGATTCGTCTAATTGAATATTTGTAAAGTTAGAGGCGGCTAAAGAAATAATCCAATAAGCAAATATAAAAGGAAACGATAAAAATGGTAAATTATGAATAGCAAATAAGCCTTTTAACCAAACGGTAATAAGCAATAAAATTAAAATTGACGTAATAAATAAAATAACGAAGGTGATATTATAAGAGTATTCATATCCCAATGATAAACCCAAAAACAAAGCGTTAAATCCAAATAATCCATTTTTAATTTCATCACGATTAAAACCCATGATGAATGCAGATACATTAATTAACACAACAGCCAAAAATCCACATAAACCAACAACAGGAGTAAAAAAAGTAACTAAAATAATAATCGCTGCAAATACATTGTTTAATGAAAAGAACATTAAACTATAGCTATTTAATAAGCATTGCAGCCAGTAATTAGATTTAATTATATGAGATAAGTTTTTCAAAATAAGATTTGATTATATACACAATTACACTATAAATTTAGTAATATAAATTTGCGACTTAACCTCAAACAAAATCAAAACTAGTAATTGAGGTAAACTGCGCAAATGTGTGGTTTAAATTATTATATATAATCAGCTAAATTAATGACCTTTACGTACAACTATTTGAGAACAGATTGTAAATAAATAACATGTTATAGTCAATAAAAAAACGTTATGGGGTCAACGGTTAATTTAAAAAACAGAATTAAAGAAGCGAGCATTCAAAAAATTAAAGAGCAAACTGCTGTTAAAAATTTTGTGACATGGTTCGAAATTCCTGCTTATAATCATTACCGTTCTGTAGCTTTTTACAATTATGTTTTTGGTATTGAAATGACAACCGTTGAATTAAATGGTTTCGCTATGGGATTTTTTCCTGCAGAAAACGGAATTACAGGCGCTATTGTTACAGGTAATGGATGTGTACCAAGTGAAGTTGGCCCATTAGTATACTTAAATGCAGGCGATGATTTAAATACTATATTATATAAAGTAAACGAAGCTGGTGGAAGAGTAGTTTTAGAAAAAACATTTTTAAGCGAATCGGCAGGATATTTTGCGTTATTTATAGATTCGGAAGGAAACCGATTAGCACTGCATTCTAAATATTAACACATTGTCAAATTTACTAATTTTAAAATTGACACCATGAACTCAAAACATTATAACATAAACCAATTAAGAATTGATTTGTGGAATGAACTTAAAGAAAAGAGTAATAACATTACTCGTGTCCCTCAGGATGATTCTTTTGCTTTGCCTTTAAATGAATTAAACGAAGTGCTTCAAAATTTATTGAGCATCGAACAATACTTTTCATTTCCTGGAGCGCCTTTAGTTCGTAAGATTATCAAGTCGGTTGAAAAGCGTGAATTAATGGCGGTGAGTAATCAGGTTGCTGAAATAGTATATTTATTAGTAAGCGATAATTATAGAACACACCCTGAAGTATTAGGAGAGAAATTTAAAGGAGGTTATACCGTTGATGGGAATAAAGAAAAATTATCGATCGGCCCTAAAAAAAATTACTTCGAAGTATTATATGTAGAAGACTTATCATCTAAAGAAGAAGATATTTTAAAAAATAAATTCAAAGAACTTGTAACACCAAATGATAATTTAGTATATGATGTAGTCGTGCAGCGTTCTTTTCAGGATGCTTTAATTTGTTTATTCTTTAATTACAATATTCAGGCAGCTTGTATCAGATATGCACCACTGCATTCTTCTACTAATATTACTAAACACATTAAACCTTTTATTCAAAATGTTTTGAAGATTGATGTTAGTCATATTTCTGATGGAGATTTGGGGCCGTTGTTAGGGCAATATATTCATCAATTCCGTCCTGAGTTGGATATTTATTATATCACAGATACATCGCTAACACATTTGCAGGATACAACTTTAAAATCTTTCCGACGTATTTTTTACCGTATGGAAGATGTTCAAGAATTGCACTTAACTATTATTAGTGGAATTAACGAACGTTACGATGCACCTTTCTATACTGCTTTAACAGAGTACAGTAAAAAACCAACAAGCGTTTTTCATGCAATGCCTATTTCAAGAGGCAACTCCGTTTTTAAATCACGTTGGATTTCTGACTTCGGTGAGTTTTACGGACGTAATGTTTTTTTAGCAGAAACATCAGCCACTAATGGAGGATTAGATTCTTTATTGCAACCTAAAGGCCCTTTGAAAAGAGCACAAGAAAAAGCAGCAAAAGCTTTTGGTGCTGAGCATACATTTTATGTAACTAACGGTACGAGTACTGCCAATAAAATTGTACAACAAGCACTTATAAAACCAGGAGATGTAGTATTGATTGATAGAGATTGTCATAAATCGCATCATTACGGAATGGTATTGGCAGGAGCGTTTCCAGCATACTTGGATTCTTATCCTGTTCAGGAATATTCGATGTATGGCGCGGTTCCTTTACGTATTATCAAAGAACGTTTAATTGCTTTGAGTAAAGCAGGACGTTTGGATAAAGTAAAAATGTTATTATTGACCAATTGTACCTTTGATGGTTTAGTATATAATGTAGAGCGTGTAATGGAAGAAGTACTAGCTATCAAACCCGACATGGTATTTTTATGGGACGAAGCTTGGTTTGCATTCGCTAGTTTTACATACACCTACAAACAACGTACAGGAATGTATGTGGCACAAAAATTATTTCATAAATACCGTAGCGAAGAATACAGAGTAACTTATAAAGCATACGCTGCAACATTGAAACCCGGAGACATTCCAACGATGCCAGATCCGGATATAGTAAAAATCAGAGTGTACTCAACGCAAAGTACGCACAAAACATTATCCTGTTTCCGCCAGGGTTCTATGATTCAAATTTGGGACGAAGAATTTAGTCGTCGTGTAGCTGATAATTTTCAAGAAGCATACATGACACACACTACCACTTCAGCTAACTATCAAATTTTAGCCTCGTTGGATATTGGTCGTCGACAAGTAGAATTGGAAGGCTATGAGTTGGTAGAAAAAAGTATTGAGATGGCAATGGTATTGCGTTCAAAAATTCAAGGCCATCCAAAATTGAGTAAATACTTTCATGTACTCAATGTAAAAGATATTATTCCTGCCGAATTTCGTCAATGTGGTTTAAGTGAATATTATACCGAGAAAGATGGTTGGGATAGAATGGAAGAAGCTTGGGAAAAAGATGAATTTGTTTTAGACCCAACTAAGGTGACGCTTTCGGTAGGAATGGCAGGTATCACAGGAGATGAATTTAAAAACTCATACTTAATGGATCGATTCAATATTCAGGTAAATAAAACATCGCGTAACACGGTGTTGTTTATGACCAATATTGGAACCACTCGTGGTAGTGTTACTTTTTTAATTAATGCTTTATTGCAAATTGCCGATGAGTTAGATGAAAGTAGACGCTCGTTAAATAAACGCGAAGAAGAGATTTCTAAAAAACATATTACCTCTTTAATTAAAGATGTACCACCACTTCCCGACTTTAGTTATTTTCATCGCTCATTTCAGGCATCGCCAGGTGTACCGGGCGGAAATATTCGCGAAGCATTTTTCTTAGCGTATGAAGAAGAATTATGCGAATACATTTTATTAAAAGATTGTTTAAAGGAATTAAGTAATAATAAAGAATTAGTTTCGACTTCGTTCGTAATACCTTATCCACCAGGATTCCCTATTTTAGTACCGGGACAAGTGGTGAGTGAAGACATCATTAAATTTATGATTGCTTTAGATGTTAAAGAAATTCACGGTTACAAAGCTGAGTTAGGTTTAAAAGTATTTACTTTGGAAGCATTGAATCGTAAAAACACCATTTCGGCAATGGGGGCGATGCATGCGATGAAAAAATAAATAAATTATCCCGCAGATCTCACGGATTAACGCAGAAAAAAATTAGCGAACATCTACGAAATCAGCGGGAGATAAAACAGAAACATAGGTTTCAATAAGGTTAAAAAACAAATAGATTAACACATAATAAATCTGCGAGCATCTGCGAAATCTGCGGGACAAAAAAACAAGGATTATGAAAACTCTAAACACCATATCAGATATTAAATATTTTTTTAAGTCTAACACAACACCTATTTATTTTATCAGTGCTACCAATTTTAATTTATTGGGCATGGATGAATGGGTAAATAATTTTAAATTTATTAGTCACATTGATTCTTATGATGGACAACATTCTAATTTGTTTTCGCCAAAAGAAGAAGTGCCTCACGAAGAATTTACAAGCATTGAAGACATTAATAATTATTTATTGCAACACCCTGAAGTAATTAATTACATTAAATCAAATGCTGTAAATGGTGATATGGGTAAAGCTTTGTTTTTAATGTTTAATGAAAAAACTGAACAATTAGCTAAAACTATTGGTTTGGATGTGTGTTTTCCTTCTGCACAATTGCGTACTTTTTTAGATAATAAAGTGAACACCAATCGTATTGCCGAAAAAGCAGGCGTAGCGTGTGTGCCGAATGTACTGTCTCCAGTAACAGATTATAAACACTTACGAAAAGTATCTGAAAAACTAGGAGATAATTTAGTAGTGCAAACACCTTTTGGGGATTCGGGGCACACCACCTTTTTTATTTCGAACGAAGAAGAGTTTAATACTTACGCCGAAGAAATCATTAAAGAGAAAGAAGTAAAAATCATGAAACATATTAACTGCTATGGCACAGCAATAGAAGGTTGCGTGACACAACACGGTACGTTGGTAGCTCCATTAATGACTGAATTGGTAGGCTTTAAAGAATTAACACCATACAAAGGCGGTTGGTGTGGAAACGAAATTTTTGCTAATGCTTTTAATACAGATATTAGAAATAAAGCCAAAACGTATACTCAAAAATTTGGAAATCAGTTACAAAAAGAAGGATACAAAGGATATTTTGAATTAGATTTTTTAATTGATAAAGACAATGGCGAAATTTATTTAGGCGAATTAAATCCGCGAGTATCTGGTATAAGTTCTTTAACCAATCATTCTAAATTTGCAATGATGGATGTACCCATGTTTTTATTTCATTTATTGGAGTGGATGAACGTGCCCTATATAATTAATGTAAATGATTTGACGGAGCGTTGGATGCAAGCAGAAAATATGGATAGTTGGAGTCAATTGGTAATTAAGCATACAAAAAAATCATTAGAGTTAGCAACTAAAGTTCCCGCATCGGGTATTTGGGAAATGAAAAAGAACGGTAATGTTCAATTCAAAAAAAT
>JAYSUQ010000165.1:0-4027 GCA_043718985.1 Bacteroidota bacterium
ACAATTATTATTGGTATTTACTCTAATAATGTAAGTTTTAGAGGTATCTAATGCACCTGATAGGTGAGATAATACTCCGCAAAAATCATCATTAAATAAAATAGTACCCGTGTTATTGTTTGTAAATGGGCCATTACAATTTTCGTAAACCGATAGTTTAGTATCGCAGGTATTTATTAAACTACACGTTTCAATACTATATATACCAGAAGTTGTAGGTTTAAATTTATAAAAAAATTCGCTACCAGGGCTTGTGTATAAACCAGTATTAATGGGTATTGCCGAAGTACAACTCTCTCCTTGTGCGCAATTAAAATTAATAGTTGTTGAGTGTCCATATTGCCCATTATTAGCAATTTGCAGTACATTATCTATGTAAATATTAAAATAACCTGTACCGTAATTGCAACAAATTCCATCACCAAAACTATCGTTAATACTAAATGTTAAACAACTATTAGTAGCAACACATAAAGTAGATGTATAAACCGTGCCATTACTTAAAGTTGGATTAGATAAAATAACTATTCCTAATTTATCTTTTAATTGCCACGATGTTTCGTTTGAATAATTATCGGTTTTAACTTCTATTTTTATTTGGCTAAATCCAATACCACATTGTGCAGTTAATTTAAAAAAAGTTAATACTGTAAAAAATAAAAGTATAAGTTGTTTCATATTATGCGATATTAAAAATTAGTAAATATATTTACATAAAAATATCATAATTAACTGATAATAAAAATTTATTCAATAACTCATTTATGGCAAAATTTAAAATAGGCGTTCTTCGCGAAGAAAAATCGCCTCCCGATAAACGTGTACCATTAACCCCTTTAATTTGTACAGAGTTATTACGCGCTTATCCCAATTTAAATATTGTTATACAACCAAGTAAAATACGCTGTTATAGTGATGATGAGTATTTGGCCTTTGGTTTAACTTTGCAAGAAAATTTAAGCGATTGCGATGTGTTAATGGGAGTTAAAGAAGTTCCTAAAGAAAATTTAATTCCAAATAAAAAATATTTCTTTTTTTCGCATACAATCAAAAAACAAATACACAATGTTAAATTGATGAAAGCATTGATTGAACATAAAATACAAATGATTGATTATGAAACTTTAACCGATAAAAATCATAACCGAATTATTGGTTTTGGGCGTTATGCAGGTATTGTTGGAGCATATAATGGCATATTAGGTTATGGGCGTAAGTATGATTTATTTCAAATTAAGCCAGCTAACCTTTGCCGCGATAGGGCCGAAATGGAAGAGGAATTAAAACGTGTAAAATTACCAAACATTAAAATTGCTTTAACAGGCGGTGGGCGTGTTGCAAATGGTGTTATCGAAACACTATCGGCACTAAGAATTAGAAAGGTAACGCCCGAAGAGTTTTTAATGGCATCGTTTCGTGAACCTGTGTATTGCCAACTTAATCCGCGCGATTATGTTGAGAGACCAGATGACCATAATTTTGATTTAAACGATTTTTTTGCGCATCCCGAACATTTTGTTTCTAAGTTTTCGCCATTTACAAAAGCTGCCGATATTTTTATTTCATCTCATTTTTGGGATCCTCGTTCGCCCAAAATGTTTACAGTTGAAGATATGAAAGCATCTGATTTTAAAATAAGTGTAGTAGCCGATATTACCTGCGATATTGACGGAAGTGTGCCAACAACATTAAGATCAAGCACCATTGCTAATCCATTTTATGGCTATAATCCTAAAACAGATAAAGAAGATGTATCATTTAATAAAGATACAATTTGTGTTATGGCGGTTGATAATTTACCATGTGAACTACCACGCGATGCGAGTGATGATTTTGGAAAAGATTTAATGGAACGTGTTGTACCATTTTTATTTACCAACGATTTAGATAAAGTAATTGAACGTGCCAGTATTTGTAAAGACGGAAACCTTACCAAAAATTTTGACTATTTAAAAGATTATGCTTTTTAAGTTAATTACCCTTAAAAAAATAAACACTAAACTTTAATTAATAATAACAGATATTTTGTAAATTCGTAACGCATAATTTAAACATTAATTATAGTCCACTTTAATAAAAACCAAACACTTAAAATTAAACCATTATGGCATTTGACATTGAAATGATAAAGACGCTTTACGCTAACATGCCTACACGTATTGATGCGGCTCGTAAAGCCTTAGGTCGCCCGTTAACGTTAGCAGAAAAAATATTGTATTCGCATTTAGATGCCTCTACAAATTTAACAGATTACCCACGTGGTACTTCTTATGTTGATTTTAACCCAGATAGAGTTGCAATGCAAGATGCAACAGCGCAAATGGCATTGCTACAATTTATGCAAGCTGGTAGGCCTAAAGTTGCGGTACCATCAACAGTTCACTGCGACCATTTAATTACTGCTAAATCTGGCGCAGGTGTTGATTTACCCTTTGGAAATACCGAAAGTAAAGAGGTATTTGATTTTTTAGGTTCAGTATCTAATAAATACGGTATTGGTTTTTGGAAACCAGGTGCAGGTATTATTCATCAAGTTGTTTTAGAAAACTATGCATTTCCTGGTGGAATGATGATTGGTACCGATTCGCACACTGTTAACGCTGGTGGTTTGGGTATGATTGCTATTGGTGTTGGTGGTGCAGATGCTTGTGATGTAATGGCTGGATTACCTTGGGAACTAAAAATGCCAAAATTAATTGGTGTTAAGTTAACAGGTAAATTAAGTGGCTGGGCAAGTGCTAAAGATGTTATTTTAAAAGTTGCAGGTATTTTAACTGTAAAAGGCGGTACTGATAAAGTAATCGAATATTTTGGCGAAGGCGCTGTAAGCTTATCATGTACAGGTAAAGGCACTATTTGTAATATGGGTGCCGAGGTAGGAGCTACAACTTCTACATTTGGTTATGATGCAAGCATGAGCCGTTACTTATCTGCTACAGGTCGTGCAGATGTTGCTTCTTTAGCCGATACAATTAAAGAACATTTAACAGGTGATGCTGATGTTTATGCTAATCCTTCTAAATATTTTGATGAAGTTATCGAAATTAATTTATCAGAATTAGAACCACACGTTAACGGACCATTTACTCCCGATTTAGCAACACCAATATCTAAATTAAAAGAAGTAGCAATGGCTAACGGTTGGCCAATGAAAATTGAAGCTGGCTTAATTGGCTCTTGTACAAACTCAAGCTACGAAGATATTGCCCGTGCGGTATCATTAGCTAAACAAGTATCAGCTAAAAGTTTAAAATCAAAAGCTGAGTTTATGATTAACCCAGGTTCTGAGCAAATACGTTATACTATTAAGCGCGATGGTTTTTTAGATGTGTTTGATGAAGTTGGTGCAACTGTATTTACTAACGCTTGCGGGCCTTGTATTGGCATGTGGGATAGAGTTGGTGCAGAGAAACAAGAGAAAAACACCATTATTCATTCGTTTAATCGTAATTTTGCCAAACGTGCCGATGGAAATCCAAACACGTATGCCTTTGTAGCATCTCCCGAAATTGTAACAGCATTAGCAATTGCAGGCGATTTAGGATTTAACCCTTTAACAGATACATTAACAAACGAAAAAGGAGAACAAGTTAAATTTGATGCTCCTAATGGTGATGAATTACCACCAAAAGGTTTTGCTGTTGAAGATGCAGGTTACCAAGCACCAGCTGCTGATGGTAGTAGTGTTCAAGTTTTAGTTGAGCCAACATCTAAACGTTTACAATTATTAGATCCTTTTGCAGCTTGGGCAGGTGTAGACTTTAAAGGCCTTAAATTATTAATTAAAGCAAAGGGTAAATGTACAACGGATCATATTTCTATGGCTGGGCCTTGGTTAAAATTTCGTGGACATTTAGATAATATCTCTAACAATATGTTAATTGGCGCTGTTAATGCATTTAATGATAAAACAGATAACGTAAAAAATCAATTAACAAATACTTACGATGCTGTGCCTGTTGTGCAACGTGCATATAAAGCTCAAAACATTGGTAGTATTGTAGTAGGTGACGAAAACTATGGCGAA
>JAYSUQ010000166.1:0-4018 GCA_043718985.1 Bacteroidota bacterium
CTTCTTTGGTGGCTGAGGTACTCGAAGCCACAACAACTGAGGCTCTCGAAGCCACATCTCTATATGCCATTGCTAATTCAGGTAATTTACTTGTAAAACCTTTTATTAAAGCCTCTTTTTTATTTCTACTCCAGCCTTGTATCTGTTTTTCACGGTAAAAAGCCAAATCAATTCTATTAAATAATTCGTAATAAACTAGTTTAACAGGCTGATGTTTTTTGGTGTGGTTTGCCCCTTGCCCATTTTGGTGTTGAGTTATTCTTACCTCTAAATTAATGGTACTACCTGTGTAATAACTGCCATTAGTACATTCTAAAATATAAACATATCCAATCATTTAACAAAATTAATGTAATTTATAGCGCTTAGTTGCTATAAAATGTAGTATTGTAAAAATTTAAGTCCGTGTTAGTTTATTAACCAACAGCAAAAATTTGTATTAATTATATTAGCACATTTTTTTTTGAATGTTAAGTTACACATGGTATTAGTCATGCAAAAACAAACAAATTGTATAAAAAACAAAATTTAAAAAAATACTGATATTATGATTAAATTAGTTGCTTGTTATTTACTATTTTATTGAAAAGCACTTAAGTAGATGAAAAATCATTATTGCATTATTATGGCTGGCGGCATTGGTTCGCGCTTTTGGCCAATGAGTACAACTGGGCATCCTAAACAATTTTTAGATATATTAGGCACGGGTCGCACACTATTGCAACAAACCTTTGATAGGTTTAAGGAACTGTGCCCAGTGGCTAATATTTATGTTGTTACCAACGATAGTTACGAAGCCTTAGTGGCAAGCCAATTACCCGAAATTAGCAGCCAAAATATACTAACCGAACCGGCTCGCAAAAACACAGCTCCTTGTGTTGCTTATGCAACATATAAAATTCATAAAATAAACCCTAATGCCATAACCGTTGTGGCGCCATCCGATCATTTAATTACAAAAGAAGAAACGTTTATAAAGGCCATTAAATCGTGTTACACAAAAGCTAAAACCAACGATTGCTTAGTTACTTTAGGCATTAAACCATCTCGCCCCGATACTGGTTATGGCTACATACAGTATGTTAACTCGCCTTTGCCCGAAAAAGATAAGCGCATGTATAAAGTAAAAACTTTTACCGAAAAACCCGATAACGAAATGGCCAACTTTTTTTTAGAAAGTGGCGATTTTTTATGGAACTCGGGCATTTTTATTTGGAGTACGAAAAGCTTAATAAATGCATTAGAGCATAACGACCCCGAGTTAGCAAACGTTTTTAAAGAAGGTATTGAATATTATAATACAGATAAGGAAAAGGAATTTGTGAAAAATGCATACAACGTTTGCAAAAACATATCTATTGATTACTCCATTATGGAAAAAGCAAAAAATGTGTTTGTTCGTTCATCATTAATTGGGTGGAGCGATTTAGGCACCTGGGGTTCATTGTTTTCGCACATAAAACACGATGCCAATAACAACGCTTTAGTTGGTAAAAATATTATGCAATACGATTGTAATGATTGCATTGTGCACGTACCTAAAGATAAGTTAGTGGTAATGCAAGGCTTAAAAGATTATATTGTTGTTGAATCGGAGGGTGTGCTTATGATATGTAAAAAACAAGATGAACAACAAATACGTAATTTTGTTAACGATGTTAAAGTACAAAAAGGCGATAAGTTTGTTTAGTACTTTATATACACTTTAACTTAGTGAAGAAGTACCTGCACCAAAAATTTAAATTTTAAATAGTGAATTCAAAAAATTTAAACAAATTAATACTCGTAGCCGCATTAGGTTATTTTGTTGATATTTATGATTTAGTATTATTTGGTATGGAGCGCGTATCGAGCCTTACCGAAATACTACAAGGTACTGTGCCCGATAACGAATTAGCTCAAAAAGTAAAAAATGTTGGTTTTACGTTGCTTAACTGGCAAATGTTTGGTATGTTAATTGGGGGTATTTTTTGGGGTATTTTAGGTGATAAAAAAGGGAGGCTTTCTGTTTTGTTTGGGTCTATTTTTGTTTACTCGGTTGCTAATATTTTAAATGGAATGGTTCACCAAACATCAACCTATGCATTATTACGTTTTGTTTCGGGCTTTGGCTTAGCGGGCGAGTTAGGCGCAGGCATAACATTAGTTAGCGAAAGTATGAGTAAAGAAAAACGCGGCTATGGCGCAACAATTGTGGCATCGGTTGGCTTAATGGGTGCAGTTGTGGCAGGCACTGTAGGTATTATGATTGGTAATTGGCGCTTATCCTACATTATTGGTGGTGTTATGGGTTTATTATTATTGTTTTTACGTATTGGCGTATTAGAATCGGGAATGTTTGCTCACGTTAAAAACTCGGCTATCGAAAAAGGAAATTTTTTATCGTTATTTAAATCAAAGCATCGGTTCAAAAAATTTATAACCATTATTTTAGTTGCCCTACCCGTTTGGTTTGTAATGGGAATTTTAATAACCTTTTGTCCCGAAATCATGAAATCGCTAGGGATGCAAATACCACCTCAAAACGCACGCTTAGCAATGACGTTAGCTTATGCAGGCATTACCATTGGCGATGTTGCAAGCGGCTTAATTAGTCAAAAATTACGAAGCCGAAAAAAATCATTACTCCTATTTTTATCGTTAACTATACTATGTTGCGTGTTATATTTTACCATTGCAAAAACATCTGTATTTATGTTTTATACAGTTGTTGTATTAACAGGCTTTTCTACTGGTTATTGGGCTGTATTTATATCAACCGCTGCCGAGTTATTTGGCACCAATTTACGGTCAACAGTTACTACCAGTGTACCAAATTTTGTGCGAGGAGGTACTATTTTAATTACCACTTTGTTTCAATTTTTATCAAATAAATTATCGTTACAAAATGTAATTTCATCAATTATTGTAGGCTTAATTGTATTTATATTTGCATTTTGGGCTTGGTATCAGTTAGAAGAAACCTTTGACAAAGATTTAGATTATGTTGAAGAATAAACCAACTGTAGTAATTGGTGCATCGCCAAATGCAGATAGATACAGCTATAAAGCAACCATTAGTTTACAAAATCATTTACACACAGTTTATGCAATTGGATTGCGTAACGGAAAAATAAATACCTCAACAATTATTACCGATAAACCACTACTAACAAATATTGATACTGTAACTTTATATATAGGGCCAGGCAATCAACCAATATGGTACAACTATATTTTAGCATTAAAACCTAGGCGCATAATTTTTAATCCAGGTACCGAAAACACCGAGTTAGAAATACTTGCACAACAACACGGCATTAAAACCGAAATTGCGTGCACCTTAGTTTTACTATCAACAAATCAGTATTAAATATTACGATGATTTTTTTTATAACAAAACCATTTAAACAGTTAACTAATGTTGAAGTATACGAACTACTTAAACTAAGGGCGCAAGTTTTTGTTGTTGAGCAGCAATGTGTTTATTTAGATATGGACGATAAAGATTTAAATGCATGGCACGTGTTAGGTTATGATAATGGCAAACTAGTTGCCTGCACAAGGTTGCTAGCACAAGGTGTTTCATACAAGCAAGCATCAATTGGTAGGGTTGTTACGCACCCAACTGCGCGCAATTTAGGTTACGGTAAATTAATTATACAACACAGCATAGTCGAAATAAATAAACAATTTAATACACAGCAAATTGTAATTGGTGCGCAACAGTATCTCGAAAAATTTTATAACTCCTTTGGTTTTATAACCGAAGGCCAAATGTATTTAGAAGATAACATACCGCACTTAACCATGCGGTTAAACTAAATGTAAGAAACCACGTTTTTTTCTTCTAACATTTTTTTTAAATTAATTAATGCATAGCGCATACGACCTAAAGATGTATTGATGGAAACGTTAGTTAAATCTGAAATTTCTTTAAAACTCATATCATAATACGTACGCATAATTACAACTTCTTTTTGGTCGGCGGGTAAATCGTTAACAATACTTCTTATCGATTTTTTAAACCTATTTACCT
>JAYSUQ010000167.1:0-4004 GCA_043718985.1 Bacteroidota bacterium
TTAATAAACGAAATGTATGTTGCCATAAAAACACCATCTATTATAACAAAATTAAATTTATTAGCTTGTAAAATATTTTTAAGTTCGTTTTTATAATCGTTAAAATAAAAACGACTAACAAAGTATGAGTGCCTTGTAAATAAGTTTTTTAAAGCGCCAAAAAAATTGGTGTTTGTGTTTTGATAAACACTTTTATAATTTGTTTTTTTTATAAAAGATTCAGAAATAGTACTGTTAGCTTTAAAATGTTTTTTTGTATTAATAGCTAATAAATGTAATTCAACATCATTATCGGCAATGCCTTCGGCTAAGCTACAAATTGCAATTGAGCTTCCATCATTTGCTGGATATGGCGCTTTGTTACAAAGTTGTAGTACTTTCATTTTTATTTTTTTGAAAACAATTTTTTAATTGGATTTATATAGGCCGATAAATCAAATAATGCAGAATCGTTAGCTGCTTTATAAGTTAAAAATATACCTAATGGTAAAAACAAAAATAGTGGGAACCACGAGCCAAATGCTGGATTATATACTTTTTCCATCACTAAACTTTCGTAAACGATGGTTACAATATAGTATAATAAAAAAAATATTACTGCAACAACAACAGGCAGCCCCATACCACCTTTTCTAATTATAGCACCAAGTGGCGCGCCTACAAAAAATAAAATAACGCAAGCAAACGATATGTTTATTTTTTTATGCCAACCTAATTTAAAGTCTAATAAATCAATATTTGTATGAAAAATTTCTTTTTCAATAGACTCGATATAACCTGTCGAATTTTTAATTAAACTTTGTGCATTACTTGCAATACGTTTATAATCGTTACTACTAACACTATCTAAAAATAATTTTAATTTTTTGTGATGTAAATTTAATGTTGATGTATGTAATGTTCGAGGAACAAAAAAAGTATTAAACTGATTACTTAAATTTTTGTATTTTTTATTTACCTCTACATTAAATGTATCAATTTCGCTCGATATCATTTCAATTGGCATCATTTCGTGATGATTTTTAAACAAATCTTTATCTGTTTGTTTCATCTTAAAATCGCTCATATCAATATTTATAGCCAATTGCCTATAAAGTAATTGCATTAAAGGTCGTGTTCGGTAATGGTTCGGTTCGTTATTAATTTCTTCGTAACGAGCCCCGTTATTTAATTGTAACTGCAGGTAGTTTGTATCTTTAGATGTTTTCATATTACCACTATCGGCATATAATTGTATTCTATTACCAATGCCATCGGTGTGGTCGTATATATGAAGGTTGTAAAGAGTGTTACCATCTTTACTTTTATTACCAACTTTAATACTAAAGCCTTTTAATTCGTTGTAAAAAACACCTTCTTTTATATTTAAAGATGGCTTTGCTTGCCTTATATCCCATAGTAATTGCGCCGATTTTAAAGTTAATTTAGTTAAGGCATAATTATTAAACAAAAAAGTTAATCCTGCCAATAAAAGAACTAAGTAAAACAATGGCTTAATAATTTGAAACAAGGATAATCCACACGATTTCATTGCAGCTAACTCGTAATTTTCGGCAAGGCTACCAAACGTCATTATTGATGATAGTAAGACTGCAAGTGGCATTGCAACTGGTATAAATGTTAAAAACGAATAAGCAAAAAACTGCGTTAAAACCCAAGCAGTCATTCCTTTACCTATAATTTCATCCATGTAAGTAAATACATTTATTAAAAAAAACACAAACACACCAATAAATAAAGTTAAAATAAATGGGGGTATAAATGATTTTAGTAAGTAGCTATGTAAAGTTTTTAGTTTCAAAATAAGCATCTAATTTAATGGATATTTTTTAAAGCAAGTAGCCAATTTATCGAAACTTTGTTATTTTTGTAAGATATGATTAATGGAAAAAAAATTGTGGTTGTTTTACCTGCCTATAATGCAGCATTAACCCTTAAACGTACTTACGACGAAATACCTTTTGACATTGTAGATGATGTAGTACTTGTTGATGATCATAGCAAAGATAATACCTCAGAAGTTGGATCTCAAATTGGTATAAAACATATTATTCGTCACGAAAAAAATAAAGGTTACGGTGGTAATCAAAAAACGTGTTACGATAAGGCGCTAGCATTGGGTGCAGATATTGTAATTATGTTACATCCCGATTATCAATACACACCAAAGTTAATTCATAGTATGAGTTATATGATAGCTAGCGACTTGTACCCTGCTGTTTTTGGCTCACGTATTTTAGGTAAAGGCGCTTTAAAAGGCGGCATGCCTTTATATAAATATTTTTTTAACCGTTGTTTAACATTAACACAAAACATATTAATTAATCAAAAATTAAGTGAGTACCATACTGGTTACCGCTCGTTTAATCGCGAAATTTTAGAAACCATAAGTTATCACGAAAATTCCGACGATTTTGTATTTGATAATCAAATGATTTCTCAAATATTTTATGCAGGCTTTCAGATAGCTGAAATTACCTGCCCTACAAAATATTTTCCGGAAGCAAGTTCTATTAATTTTAAAAGAAGTGCTACTTACGGAATGGGAGTTTTAGGTGTTTCGCTTACTCATTTTTTTAACAAAATAGGATTAGCAAAAAGTAAAATTTATACCCGTAAAAAATAAATTTAACTCAATTTTTATTATGAAAATTAAAAATGTTGTTGGGTTATGTTTAATTTTGGTAATAATGTCGGCATGTAAATCGTGTAAAGATAAAAAAGCTACAGATGAAACACCTACAGAAACACCAATTAGTGCGCCAGGTAACGATAAAGTTTTTGGGTTTGGTGTTTTAAGTAAAGTTAAAGGTATTTGGAACGGCCCTGTATCCTCTACAACGGGGCTTGGTAGTTATCCGCAATGGATAGTTGATTTTAGACCAATTTCTGAAAATCAAATTTCGGCTAAAAATGAGTTAGATTCTTTAAACGATATATTTATGTCGTTTTTTATTGTAAAGTATAATAACGAATTTAAAGTTGCTTTTAGAAACGGAGGTTCTTTTGTAGGAATGAAACGTTCTTCTTATATGTTAGCTGACAGCGTTTCCGAAACAGTGAATCAATCATTTTACCGTTTTTCAGAAATTGTAAAAGGTAAATCAAGAGCTTATTCGGAAGTAATAAGAAAAGGAGATAGTTTAATATTAAAAAGCTATACAAATAAAACTAACACATTGCCAACCGCTACACCTCACATGACTTGGAGGTCTAAATTACAAGATACAACATCTACTACAGCTACAGTATCTCTATTTAATTTCCCTAAAGCAACTATAACTAAAGATTTTTCTTCGACCTTTGTAGGACAAACCGAATCTATTTATTATGCAAGTTCTGGCATACCTGCTGGCGATCCATATCCCGAAACGGCACAGCCTTATTTAGGAAAAACAACAGTTAGCTATACATACGACGCCTCTCATATACCTAATAGTTCTAAAAAAGTATTTATTTTTATAATGACACAACCTTTGTTTAGTGGCCCAGTTCCTAATTTAGCTAATTTAAAATACCTTTCTCGATATGTAACCTTGGCAGCAAACGATACAAGTTTTGAGTTTAATTACATGCATCCAGGCACTTACTACGCATACGTTTTATACGATACCAATAATGACGGAACTGCTAATACTGGCGATTGGTTAAGTACAGCTAATTTATCGTTTACACTTAATGCTTTGGGAACAACAACTGTTACTCCTCAAATTAATTTTACAATTCCGTAAATTAAAACAAAGTCCTTAATTTAATACTGTTCCGTTTCATTAGGAAAATCAGTACTTTTCACATCTTTAATGTATTGTTCAAAAGCAACAGTCATACTATCGTATAAACTTAAATACCTGCGCAAAAAACGAGGACTAAATTCGTGAGTCATACCCAGCATATCGTGAGTAACTAAAACCTGCCCATCAACACCGCCACCAGCACCAATGCCAATAACTGGTATAGAAATATGACTTGCAACTTGAGTGGCTAATTTTGCGGGTATTTTTTCA
>JAYSUQ010000168.1:0-3984 GCA_043718985.1 Bacteroidota bacterium
ACCAATCATATGAGCGCCTAAAATTTCGCCATATTTAGCGTCAAAAATTAATTTAATAAATCCATCTTTAGCGCCCGATGCGCTTGCTTTACCCGATGCTGAAAAAGGAAATTTACCCACTTTTAAGGAGTAACCAGCTTCTTTAGCTTGTTTTTCGGTCATACCAACGCTGGCAACTTCTGGCTGGCAGTATGTGCAACCTGGTATATTTTTATAATCAATAGCCTCTGTGTGTAGGCCTGCAATTTTTTCAACGCAAGTAATACCTTCGGCACTAGCAACGTGTGCTAAAGCTTGGCCAGCAACGCAATCGCCAATAGCATAATAACCTGGCACGTTTGTTAAATAAAATTTATCGGTAACGATTTTGCCTTTATCGGTTGCAATACCAACGGTTTCGAGGCCTAGGCCAGTAATGTTAGCCTCAATACCAACGGCCGATAAAACGACTTCGGCATCTAAAACTAAAGTACCTGCTTTTGTTTTTACGTTAACTTTGCTTATATCACCTTTAGTATCAACGCTTTCAACAGATGCCTCTGTCATAATTTCGATACCAATTTTTTTTAATGATTTTTCTAATTGTTTTGATACCTCTTCATCTTCGACAGGAACAATAGTTGGCATAAACTCAACAATAGTTACTTTGGTGCCCATGGTTGCATAAAAATATGCAAACTCAACACCAATTGCACCCGAGCCAACAACAACCATTGTTTTAGGTAGGTTAGGCAAAGTCATTGCTTCGCGATAGCCTATAATTTTTTTACCATCTTGTGGTAAGTTTGGTAATTGGCGGCTACGAGCACCAGTAGCAATAATTATGTGCTTTGCTTCGTGGCTTTCTAATTTACCATCGGCTAACTTAACCTCTACTTTTTTTCCTGCTTTAACGGTAGCAGTTCCCATTATAACATCAATTTTATTTTTTTTCATTAAAAACTGAATGCCTTTGCTCATACCGTCTGCCACATCGCGGCTACGTTTAATTACAGCGCCAAAATCAGCTTTAATGTTATCTGCACTAATACCATATTCTTTTGCGTGATTTAAATATTCAAAAACTTGCGCGCTTTTTAATAACGCTTTAGTTGGTATGCAACCCCAGTTTAGGCAAATACCCCCTAGGCTTTCTTTTTCAACAATAGCCGTTTTTAATCCTAATTGTGAAGCGCGAATGGCTGTAACATAACCGCCTGGTCCGCTTCCTATAACAATAACATCGTAGTTCATATTTTTTTTTTTAGTTTGCTAATATAAAGTTTTTTATGATAAAATTTTATCCTCTATTTATTATTGATGTTGCTAAACTTATGTTTCTAAATTCTTTTGTTTCGTTTAATTTTTCATCAATTAAAGTTAAAGCTAAATTTGCCGCCTCAACCCCAATTTGCTCTAGCGGCTGTGCTACCGATATTATAGGTTGTTTAATAACATCAAACAGCATTATATCGTCAAAACAAGCAATGGTTAGTTTTTCTTTTTCGCAATTAAAATTTAATTCGTTTATTACCTTTAACACTGCAATGGCAATGTGGTTATTTAAGGCGTAAATAGCATCGGGCTTTTGTTTTTGTTTTAAAAGTTTTGTTATTTTTTTTCGCACATCATCATCAATGTTATTATACGATATTTCAACAACTTGTTCGGTTGTTAATGCTACATTGTTTTTTTGCAAGCAATCTTTAAAACCATTAATACGATCGGTTAACGAGCTAATGTGAGAAGGTGTAATATTAAAGGCAAAAATATTTTCACATCCTTTTTTTAGTAATACTTCGGTTAAGTTGTAGGACCCCTGGTAGTTGTTTGCTACAACATAATTACTTTGTGTGTTTGGCAAATACCTATCAATAAAAACAATAGGAAAATTTTTTAACCTTTCTTTTTTTAAAAATTCGCCATTAGTATTTGTTGTTGATAATATTAAGCCATCAATCATTTGTTGTTCGGCAAATAGTTGAATTAGTTTTTCTTCTTTTTCAATATTTTCGTCGGTACTGCAAATCATTAAATTATATCCCTTATCGGCCAATGTTTTTTCAATATGTTTTGCTATTAACGAATAAAATGGGTTAGATATATCGGCAACTAACAAGGCTATTAAATTACTTTTGCCAGTGCGCAATGCACGTGCAAAAATATTTGGGGTATATTCTAATTCGGCCGCCTTATCTAATACTAATTGCTGGGTTTTTTTACTTATTCCGTAAGTATTGCCTTTACCATTAATAACCATCGATACTAATGTTTTGGATACGTTTAAATGGCGGGCAATATCTTCGAGCAATGTTTTTTTATTAGTCATAATATTAAAACTGTTTAAACAAATATAACTAATACTAAACTAATTTAGATGCTAAATTTAAATAAACAACAGTTTTAAAACATTAATTATAACCTTACATTTGGTGTATGCTTACTCAAATTAACACAAATACCATTGCAACATCAACCCAAATTACCGAAAATTTAAAAACTATTGCCAATAAGGTTTATAACGGTTTGCGAGTTAGCGTTGAAGATGGTATTTATTTATATAAAAATGCTAGCCTATCTTATTTAGGAACTTTAGCAAATTACGTGCGCGAAAACAAAAACAAAAACTATGTTTATTTTAACCGAAATTTTCATGTTGAGCCAACAAATATTTGTGTTTATACCTGTTCTTTTTGTGCCTACTCACGTTTAATTAAACAGCGCGAAGAGGGCTGGGAACTATCCATTAATCAAATGATGGATATTATTAAAAAGTACGATAATCAAGAAGTTACCGAAGTGCATATGACTGGCGGCGTTATACCAAAACAAGATTTGGCTTTTTATACCGATTTATTTAAAACCATTAAAGCACACAGACCCAATTTGCACATTAAAGCATTAACACCTGTTGAGTTGCATTATATTTTTAAGAAAGCTAAAGTAAGTTATGAAGTTGGGATGCAATTAATGGCCGATGCTGGACTTGACTCTATGCCTGGTGGCGGTGCCGAAATTTTTAACAAAGAGATAAGAGATAAAATTGCTGGTGGCAAATGCAGCGCAGAGGAGTGGTTAAGCATACACGAAATTTGGCACAACATGGGTAAATACTCAAATGCTACAATGTTATATGGCCATATAGAATCGTTTGAACACCGAATTGACCACATGGAAAGACTACGCCAACTACAAGATAAAACAAAAGGCTTTAATGCCTTTATACCATTAAAATATAGAAGTGGTAATAATGATATGAGCGATGTAGGCGAAGTAAGCGTTATTGAAGATTTACGAAATTACGCCATAAGCCGCATTTACCTTGATAATTTTGACCACATTAAAGCATACTGGGCAATGATTGGGCGTAGTACCGCACAACTATCTTTAAATTTTGGAGTAGATGATATTGATGGTACAATTGATGATACCACTAAAATATATAGCATGGCAGGTGCCGAAGAGCAAACGCCAAAACTAACTACCGAAGAGTTAGTTAATTTAATTACCCAGGTTAAACGCACGCCAGTTGAGCGCGATACGTTATATAATATTGTTAAAGATTATTCTAACTAATTATAAAATTTAAATTTAGAGTATTAATGGCAATTTTATTTTTCATACTTTTTTTAATATGTTTATTTATTCCTTTGTTTAGTTATGTTGTGTTTCCGTTTATATTAAAGCAAAAAGTACGTAACGTAACGGGTATAAAAAATAATTATACCACCATAACTAATTGGCCAGCCGTAACAATTGTTTTTTCGGTTTATAATGAAGAAAGCGTTATTAAACGAAAATTAGAATCGATATTAAATTCCGACTACCCAAAAGACAAATTGTATGTTTTAATTGGCTCCGATAACTCAACCGATGCAACACATCATATAATTGAAAGTTTTATTGCCAACAACCAAAACATTACGCTAATAAAAAAAACAAACCGTAACGGTAAGCTTAAAATTATTAACGAGTTAGTAGATTTAACTATAACCGAACATTTAA
>JAYSUQ010000169.1:0-3978 GCA_043718985.1 Bacteroidota bacterium
TAATAAATAAAAACAATCAAAAAATAAATATATCATCGGTTAGGCTGCAACAAGGGCAGGCTTCAAATTTTATTATAAATGTTGATGGTAGCCAGGGCAACCAAATTAATGATGTTGAAATTTTAGCAAAAGATAGTATTTATATTTTTGTACAAGTAAATGTAAATCCAAATAATGCAAATAGCCCTTTGGTAATACAAGATAAAATTTTGTTTGATGTAAACGGTAATCAGCAAAGTGTGGCATTAGAAGCTTGGGGGCAAGATGCCTATTATCATTTTCCTGATAAAGCTATTCAATTTAAAAACGGTTTTTTGCCCTACTCTACCATATCAAGTGTTACAACTCAAATTACAGTAAATTGGCCTAATGATAAACCACACGTTATTTATGGCTGGTTAGTTGTTGATACTGCGCAAACTTTAAAAATTGACGCTGGAGTTAAAGTTTATTTTCATAAAAATGCTGGCTTATGGGTTTATCGTTATGGCACCTTGCAAGTTAATGGCACTTATGGTAACGAAGTTGTTTTTCAGGGAGATAGGCGTGAAAATGATTATGCCGACTTGCCTGGCCAATGGGATAGAATTTGGATTAACGAAGGCAGCGATAAAAATTATATTAATTATGCCATTATTAAAAATAGTTTTATTGGTTTACAAACAGATATAATTAATTACGATGTTGCAATACCTACTCGTAAATTGCGATTAACAAATACCAAAATACAAAACTGTTCAAAATATGGTTTGTATAGTACATTTTATAATATTTGGGCTGCCAACAATGTAATTAGTAATTGTAAAGAGTATTGCGCAGCGCTAACTTTAGGTGGTAATTATACTTTTTTACACACAACGTTTGCCAACTATTTTAATAAAGAAGGTGGGCGCGGTGGGCAGCCTTGTGTGTATATAAATAACTATAATGATGCGCAGGTTTTACCTTTAGATAGTTGTTTTTTTGGGTATTCGATAATTGATGGCTCTACTGGTAACGAACTTAGTTTAGATATTAAAGCGGATAATACGTTTATGCCTAAAGTAAAATTCGCAAACAATGTTTTAAAAACAACAGCATTTACAAATACCTTAATTACTCATACTGGCAACGTATTTGGAGGTTCGTTAAATTTTGTTGATGCGTCAAATTATAATTTTGCTATAACTGCGGGCTCGGTTGCTAAAGAAATAAGTAATGATTTTAGTTTACAATTAAATTATGCCTCTATTATAGGCACTGATATTAAAACAGCTGTAAGAACTGCTTCATACTCTGCGGGAGCCTACAACCCTAATCAATAAATTATGGAATTATTTTCGATTAATACAGGTCATTTTAAGTTAGATGGAGGCGCTATGTTTGGCGTTGTACCAAAATCGGTTTGGCAAAAAACCAACCCCGCCGATGAAAACAATATGTGCTCGTGGGCAATGCGTTGTTTATTAATTAAAGATGGCAAACGCTTAATGTTAATTGATAATGGAATGGGTAACAAACAAGACGATAAGTTTTTTGGTTACTATTTTTTACACGGAAACGATACCCTCGATTTATCATTAGCTAAACACGGTTTTTGTAAAGATGATATAACCGATGTGTTTTTAACGCACCTACACTTTGATCATTGTGGTGGAAGCATTAATTACAATGCCGATAAAACAGAGCTAACACCTGCATTTAAAAATGCTACTTATTGGTGTAACGAAAAGCATTGGAATTGGGCTGTAAATCCTAATCCACGCGAAAAAGCTAGTTTTTTAACAGAAAATATATTGCCAATTAAACAAAACGGACAGCTTAAATTTATTGATGCCTCAACCGATATTATTAGCAATGTTAAATTATACGAAGCCAACGGCCATACCGAAGCTATGATGTTGCCTTTAATAACTTACAAAAACACTACCATTGTTTTTTTGGCCGATTTAATACCAAGTGTTGGCCACATACCAATACCTTATGTTATGGGTTACGATGTTAGGCCACTTAATACGTTAACCGAAAAACAATATATTTTAAACGAAGCTGCAAAAAATAATTGGACATTATTTTTTGAACACGACCCAAACATTGAATGTTGCACAGTTCATCAAACTGAAAAAGGAATTAGATTAATACAAACTTTTAATTTAAATGAGTTGTAAAAAAAGTACCGAAAGTATTCGGGGCTTTTTTTGTAAAGCAATAGAATGTTAAAATTATTTATTGATTACAATTTTTTTAGTGCTAATGCTATTGTTTAATAGTAATTTAACTATGTAAGTACCATTTGGTAATGCACTTAAATCGACCATTAAATTTAATTTTTTAGTAATTTTATGAGTATATACTTTTTCGCCAATTACATTATAAATTTCAATTTGGGCGGCTGCATCTAAATTACCAATTGTTACAATACCATTACTTGGGTTTGGATAAATAATAAAATTATTAGCCGTAACACTTTCGCTATTAAAGATGCTTGTTGGTGCCATAATTGTATTTAATGCCGTATTAGTTATAACTGGTTCATTAAAATCGAAATAAATTGCAGCTGTATTTTTTATTTGTGTACCTACAGTATTATTGTTAGTGCGTTTAATGCTGTAATTTATAAAACCGTGACTTGCGGGCTCGTTGGTATTACTATCGGCTAACATTATGTTGTTAAATTTCCAACGTAAAACATTACCTGGTAAAACATCAATATTATAATTATGGCTAGCGTTTATCATTTTAAAACTAGTTGCATTTACATTTGCCGATAAAGTATCCATTACAACAATATTAACTGCTGGCCCTGTACCTGTATTTTGAAATCGAATTAAATACGTTAAATCAACCTCGCTAGCTAGTATGCCGCCATTAGCGCCAACGCCAACTGGGCTAACTGTTTTATCGTTAGGGTCGAAGGAGCCCGTTACAAAGCGACTATAGCAAAACGTATTGTTAATAGGATTAACATCAGTTACTGTTGGTTGCGCCATAACACACGTTGTAAATGTGCTACCCAAAGGTGTGTTGGTTGGTGTTAAAAAACAAACATTATAATAATTATAAGTAGAATAATTAGCAGTTAAATTAAAACTCCAGATAATAGTATCGACACTAATGGTGTAAGTTGCAGGGTTTGCACTTACAAAATTTGCTATTAAGGCGCTTGGCAAAACTGCTTTAACCAAGCCATTACTAGCAATAGCATTTAAACCGTTTACATAATAGTTTACGCAGCTATTAAACCCAGGTACTATGCCGCTACTATATGCACTTACATTAACATCGGGGTTTGTTGGGCCACTATATTGCGCCGAAAAATTATTATTTATTGCATTTGGGTTACCTGCATTAACAGCAACCGTTAAACTACTTACGCAATTTGGAGTATAGTTTAAATTGTTTGATGATAAAGAAACGGTGTAAGTACCATAAGGTAAATTATTAACAACATAATTACCTTGCAAATCGGTGTAACCAATGCGATTACCTGGGTTTACATTAACCATTGCGTTACTATAATTAACATCGGTGCCATTAAAACTACAGTTGTTATCATTATCAATAAAAACATTGCCTTGTATCGTACCACAATTACTGCCATCAAACTGAACATTAATATACCTGCTTAAACAATTGATGCCATCGCTAATTTTAACATTGTAGTTGCCCGAATTTACGTTAACAATATCTTGTGTTGTAGCGCCATTGCTCCACAAATAAGTAAACGACCCAGTGTTAGTGCCAGTAATAGCAACATTTACAGCGCCATTACCCGATAGGTAGCAACTTTCGTTAACTGAAGTTAAAGTAATGCTTGCATTTGGGATAGTATCGTTTCCAGCATTTATTGTAGCTACATTATAAACTACACAACCATTTATATCTTGTACAATAACAGTTGAAACTCCAACGCATAAATTTGGATAAAATGAACTTGTACCCGAAAAAGTACCCGCGCTACCATTAACTGAATAAAGATAAGGTGAATTGCCTCCTGTT
>JAYSUQ010000170.1:0-3959 GCA_043718985.1 Bacteroidota bacterium
TGTAATTGTAAAAACACATGTTGCGGTTAAACCTCCAGTATCTGTAACCGTATATGTAATAACAGTATTACCTTTAGGAAAAGCGCTACCACTTAACGAGCCCGTAGTTTGTCCCACAGTAAAGCCTAAACAATTATCGGTTGCCGATGGTGTAGCCCAGGTTGCAGTAGCCGTGCACAAACCTACTCCAGTATTAACCGTAAAACTTGCGGGGCAATTTGTAAACGATGGTGTAGGATTTACAATAGTGAAAAAGTTAGAAACTGCAACATCGCTACTAGCAGCAGTATTGCCAACCGAGCCAACTCCATCATCAGATATTTGAACGGTAACATCTAAATTGGTACTACTAGTACAAGTACTTACAATATCAGCTTCAAAACAAAAAGGATATTTTTGTGTTTTACTAACCGAACAGTTATAGTTTAACTGATTACCATCGCCCCATAATGCAACTGTAGTATTGGTAGGTACGTGAGCAAAATGCCAATAAATTTCGTTAGATGTAGAATTTACTGCAGATAGCCAAGAACCAGATTGATACAGCCCTGTATTTGTTGCATTAGGCACTGCATTGGTAATGTTGGTGTAACAATTACCTAATTTCATACTAACCGAATCTAACCACTCGCCACCATTTATATTAGCAATATATAAATCGTGGCAAACTGTAACGTGGCTACAACTTTGCACGCTTAATGTTGTTGCCGAGCCATTAATTTTCGGTATAATTCCATCGTTATTAGCATCGCCAACACAGGTTCCAAATCTATCAAACTCAATACCCGAGCGAACGCAGTCAAACCTAATATCGTAGCTTGAAATGCCATTTATTGCACCATCTATAATTAAAAAATAAGTGCCTGGGCCAGGTGCATTATAAACCATAATGTTTGAGCCATTAGTAAACTTTTGAGTTAATTTATTGTAACGAGTTGCAGATATACAAGTAGAACCTGGACAAACATTACCTGCCCATAAAACCTCGGCATAGGTTTCGTTAGCGTCGACCATGTTTTGCATAGTAACCTGTATATTATAATTACCTGCCGGTACAGTTAACTGATAATACCTATCTTGCCCTGGTGTTGCAAAACCAATACAGCTAAAACCATTGCCTTTATTACCATCACCTATGGTTGTTTCGCCAACAAATGCGCTACCGCAGGTTACAACTTTAGGGTTTAAATTGGATTTTACAATAATAGGAAAGGCACAAACAGCAGTGTTACCCGCAGCATCTGTAACTGTTAGTGTTATTGTTTGTGTGCCAACGCCAATAATACTTCCCGCTAATGGCAATTGTGTTATTGTTAAAGTGCCAACTCCACAATTATCGGTAACAGTAACCGATGAAGTGTAATTACCAAGAGTGAAAGAACAAGTTGGCGAAGCCGTAACTGTTTGTGTAGATAAACAAGATATTGTAGGCTTAACCGAATCGAGAAAAACAATTACTCTATTACTATTTAAGCTACAGGTACCGTTAGATATACTCCATAAAAATGAAGCCGAATTTAATGAGATACCTGTTACATTAGTACTTGTTGCTGTTGGTGCTGCAAATGTACCAGCACCAGTTACAACACTCCAAGTACCAGCACCTATTGTGGGAGTATTACTTGTTAAAACACATGTATTTGTGCAAATTGTTTGGTTACTACTAACTGTTGGTATTGTAACATTACAACTTGCAGTGCTTACCGTTACAAAAGTTGACAATTCTTTTGTTGAGTTATAGGTTGCCTCTATCCATTCGGGAATACGAACTATATTAGAAATCCGTGGCTCGTCTAATTTAGCATCTAAATCGTTTGTACCTAAAGATAATTGTTCTTGACCAATAAAAAACAAACCTGTATTGCCACCTGTTGTTTGAAAAGCAAAGGAGATAGATGCGCCTAACTTTTGTCCATCAACATAAAAATCGACTAAGTTAGAAGCCGTATTACGAGTAACCGAAACGTGATGCCAACCTGTATTTATAGCACTAGCCGGAATAGAGGAGGTTATAAAATCATTACTTCCATTACCATGTTCCCAAAACAATTGCAATTTATATAAATTTGGAGCATCACCCATTATATTAAATGTGTAATTTGAGTTATTCGCATTTGTTTCAACCAATTCGCCAGCTCCTGATGAAAACAAAACATTATTACCAGAGGTAGCTAAAATAGAATTAAAATTTACCCAAGTTTCTAAAGTTAAATTAGTGCTTATTTGTAAGCCTGCAGTTGATGCGCGAGATAAATATTTACCAGCTCCAGATAATAATTTACCGTCTGCTATTATAGATGGGGCTAAAACGGTTGATGCATTATCTGTTAACGTAAATGCATTTGATGTTGCATCTAAAAAATCGTTATTTAAATGCCAAACACCTTTATAGTTAGTATCCCAAACTGTGTTTACGCTGGGGTCGGTTACTATTGCACCATTACCAAAAAATAAATAAAAATCGGTATTAACAGTGGCGCTTAATAATGGCAACTGAACCCAAACTACTAATTCGCCCGTATTTTGAACATATTTTTCTATCTGAAACGGTATTAATGTAGTTTTATCGGCTGCGGTAAATAGAATATCATAACCGTTGGCGTTGGTTAATTTTCCGCCCCAAGCTGTGGTTCTTAAATCATTATCGGTAACTCTAACTAAAACCGGAAAGTTTATTAAATTAGTTGAACCAACTGTAATTTGAGTTTCTTGAGTAGTTAGTTTTTTAAAATGTGAATAGCCAGGTAATTGAGCAAATAGCCTTACCGATATAAAAAACAATATAAAAAACAACCCACTTTTAAGCATAAAATAGTACGCGAGTTTACGATTTATAATTTGAACAAAAAAGTTATTAACACAGTGTTAAGTAAATGTAACACAAAAACAGATAAAACGCAACTAATTAACGACTAAAGCGAATCCATTGTCGGTTAATGTTATTTTACGTTGGCGATAAAGCACCCCAATTGACTTTTTAAAAGTGGCTTTACTCATATTAAATTTTCGTTGTATTTCAACTGGTGTACTTTTATCGCTTAAGTAACAAACACCTTCATTATCACTAAGGTATTTTAATAATAAATCGGTTGATGAGAGCACATTTTTAAATCCTAAATTTTGCAAACTTAAATCAATTAAATTTCCATCGCGTATTTGTTTAATGTAGCCAAGTAATTCATCTCCAATTTTAATATCTTGATAAACATCGTTATGGTATATTAAGCCCTTGTGCAAGCTATTTATTATACAATTATAGCCTAAGTCCGATTCGCCATAAATCAATAAACTTACCTCGTCGCCCTGTTCAACCGTTAACTCATCGTTACTTATAAATTTATTTACTTTACTCGATGCTACAATACGTTCCGATTGCTCATCTAAATAAATGTAAACAACATACGAATAACCCTCCTGCATTTCGTGCTTTTGCTCTTTAAACGGCACTAAAATATCTTTTTCTAAACCCCAATCTAAAAAAGCGCCAACTCGGCTTACTTCCGATACATTTAAATGTGCAAAATTATTTATAGTTACAAATGGTTTTTGTGTGGTTGCAATTAGCCTATCTTCCGAATCTTTGTAAATAAAAACATCAATGTTATCATCAATATGCATATCGGTAGTAACATATTTTTTTGGTAATAATACATCGGTATTTATATCATCGGTTAAATATAAACCTACCGACGTTTCGCGAGCTATTTTTAAATTATTTATTTTACCTATTTCAATCATATAAAGGCAAAGGTAACTTTATTTATAGATTTATTTAATGAGTAATGATTTATGAGTAAAATTAAAACTGATAACATTTTATTTGTTGGTAACATTCGTTTAATACGTTGTTTGAGTGTAGAATAATTACCCTTAAAATATTATTTTTGAATTCTTAAAATTTAAACAACATTATAATGAGTAATATAAAACCTGAAGATTTTTTTAAGAACATCATTTCG
>JAYSUQ010000018.1:0-6542 GCA_043718985.1 Bacteroidota bacterium
GATAGTTGAACAAATTTACACAAGCTGTTTAGCCCAAGGCGCATATTACATACAATCTGATGGTGAGGCAGCTGTAATAGACCCTTTGCGCGAATACCAACCTTACTTAAATTTGGCAGCAAAAAATAATGCGAAAATTAAGTATGTTTTCGAAACACATTTTCATGCCGATTTTGTATCGGGGCACATTGATTTAGCCACTAAAACGGGTGCCGATATTGTTTTTGGACCAAATGCCAAAACAAATTATAAAAGCATTATTGCTACCGATAATCAAGAGTTTACTATTGGCAAATTAACTTTAAAAGTAATTCACACACCAGGTCATACCTTAGAATCTACGTGTTATTTATTGTTAGACGGAAATAAAAAACCGTTGCACTTATTTACGGGCGATACCTTGTTTATTGGCGATGTAGGAAGGCCGGATTTAGCAATAAAATCAAACTTAACGCAGCACGATTTAGCAGGAATGTTATTTGACTCGTTACGAAACAAAATAATGACCCTGCCTGATGATGTTATTATTTATCCCGCACACGGAGCTGGGTCGGCCTGTGGTAAAAACATGAGTAAAGAAACATTTGATACTTTAGGCAATCAAAAAAAAATAAATTATGCACTAGCAAATATTAGCAAAGCTGAATTTATAACCGAATTAACAACAGGTATTTTGCCAGCACCACAATATTTTTCTAAAAATGCAAATTTAAATAAAGAGGGGTACAAAAACATTGATGAAGTTTTTTTACAAGGCTCAAAAGCATTATCCGTAACTGAAATTAAACACTTATTATTAAACACCAATGCAATTATTTTAGATGTTCGTAAACCACACGAATTTGCTAACGCACATATACCAAACTCATTATTTATAGGCATTGATGGGCAATTTGCGCCTTGGGTAGGCGCATTAATCACTAACATACATCAGCCTATTATTGTTGTTGCGCCTATTGGCAGAGAAGCCGAAACCGTTATGCGACTTAGCCGTGTTGGTTACGATAATTGCATAGGTTATGTTGATGGAGGCATTGATGCGTGGCAAAATTCAGGTAATCAATTAACCTCAATAAAATCAATAGAAGCAACCGAATTTGCACAAAATTTAAATTCACAAACAACAATTTTAGATGTTAGAAAACCTGGCGAATACGAATCGTGTCATTTAAAAGACGTGGGTTCTTATCCATTAGATTATATACCTAGCTGGCAAAATAATTTAGTAAAAGATAAAGAATACCATATACATTGTGCAGGTGGTTATCGCAGTATGATTGCCGCATCTATACTAAAACAAAACGGGTATCATAAATTAATAGATATTGCTGGTGGTTTTGGTGCAATACAACAAACATCAATTAAAACAATAAGTAAAGAGTGCTCATCAGTAAAAGCATGTAATAACGAAAAACCAATCGGCTTTTTTGCCCGACTATTTTCAAAAAAAATAAATTAAAAAATAACATGCTAAAAGGAACCAAGCTTTATTCTGTAATAAATAATAAATGCCCCAAATGCCAACAAGCAGATTTTTTTATGTATAAAAACCCGTTTAACCTAAAAACATTTGATAAAATGCACGATAAATGCGCTAATTGTGGCGAATCTTTTACCAAAGAAATTGGTTTTTATTACGGTGCAATGTATGTAAGTTATGGCGTAAATATTACAATTGGCATTGCTTTGTTTTTAATAACAGTACTATTATTTAAAATGCCTTTACTAGTTTATTTATTTATATTTTTAGGTATATCTATCGTATCGTTTCCAATTATAATGCGTGTATCTCGCTTAATTTACATTAATATATTTGTAAAGTTTAACAAAGATAAAAGCGTTAAATAATGCTTGTTTTTTATGAACATTTGTTAGTAAAAACAAATAACTAAATACCTTAAACAACTAACAAAATCAATATATTTAATGATTACTAAAATTATATAGAATACATAAAAATATATGGAAGAAACTACTGCCGCAGATAAAGCAAATTACGGAGCCGATAACATTCAAGTTTTAGAAGGATTAGAAGCTGTTAGAAAAAGGCCCGCCATGTACATTGGCGATATTGGCTTTAAAGGATTGCACCATTTGGTTTACGAAGTTGTAGATAACTCAATTGACGAAGCATTAGCAGGGCACTGTAAAGATATAACTGTTACAATTTTAGAAAACAACTCTATTAGAGTTAAAGATGATGGACGCGGTATACCAACAGGCATTCATCCAAAATTAGGTGTTAGTGCTTTAGAAGTTGTAATGACTGTTTTGCACGCTGGTGGTAAATTTGATAAAGACACCTACAAAGTATCGGGTGGCTTACACGGTGTTGGTGTAAGTTGTGTAAATGCATTATCTGACCCATTAATTGCCGAAGTGTATCGCGATGGCAAAATTACCATGCAAGAATTTAGAAAAGGAATTCCACAATATCCTGCAAAAGTAGTTGGCGATACTACCTTACGTGGCACCACAGTTACCTTTACTCCCGATTTAAGCATATTTACAATTGGCGAATATAACTTTGCAACATTAGCAAATCGTATGCGAGAATTAGCTTTTTTAAATAAAGGAATTACAATTATTTTAGAAGATGAGCGTAATAAAGATGAAAACGGTGTTATTTTTTCTGAAACATTTCATAGCGATGGCGGATTAAAAGAATTTGTGCAATACATTGACGGAGGAAAGGAAAAATTGATGGATGACGTTATTCATATTGAAGGCGAAAAAAACGGAATTCCAGTTGAAGTAGCAATGCTTTACAACCACTCTTATAGCGAAAGTATTCAATCGTATGTAAATAATATTAATACACACGAAGGAGGAACTCATTTAGCTGGCTTTAGAAGAGGATTAACACGTACTTTAAAAAGTTATGCTGATAAAAACGGATTACTTTCAAAAGTAAAATTTGAAATTAGTGGAGATGATTTTAGAGAAGGATTAACCGCAATTGTATCGGTTAAAGTGCAAGAACCACAGTTTGAAGGACAAACAAAAACAAAACTAGGTAACAACGAAGTTACAGGGGCGGTAGATGCTGCAATTAGCGAAGCATTAGGTAATTATTTAGAAGAAAACCCAAAGCAAGCACGATTAATAGTTGATAAAGTTGTTTTAGCCGCAACTGCTAGACACGCCGCTCGTAAGGCACGTGAAATGGTGCAGCGCAAAAGTGTTATGTCGGGGTCAGGGTTACCAGGTAAATTAGCCGATTGTGCCAATAACGACCCATTTGCTTGCGAATTATTTTTAGTAGAGGGCGATTCGGCTGGTGGAACCGCTAAACAAGGTCGAAATAGAGATAATCAAGCAATTTTACCATTAAGAGGAAAAATCTTAAATGTTGAAAAAGCAATGGAATATCAAATTTATGAAAACCAAGAAATTAAAAATATATTTACTGCATTAGGTGTTTTTAGAGGTACAAAAGAAGATGATCGTGCTTTAAATATGGATAAATTACGTTACCATAAAATTGTTATTATGTGTGATGCCGATGTTGATGGTTCGCATATTACTACATTAATTTTAACTTTCTTTTTTAGACACATGAAAGAGTTAGTAGAAAAAGGACACGTTTACATTGCTGCGCCACCATTGTATCAAGTAAAAAAAGGAAAAGAATCGCGGTATTGCTGGAATGAAGAAGACCGCGCAATAGCGATAAAAGAAATTGGAGGAGAAAAACCTGATAACGTAAACGTACAACGTTATAAAGGTTTAGGTGAAATGAATGCCGATCAATTATGGGAAACTACGTTAGACCCAGAAAGAAGAACATTGCGCCAAGTTACCATTGATAGTAGCGCTGAAGCAGATCGTGTGTTTTCGATGTTAATGGGTGATGAGGTACCACCACGTAGAGAGTTTATTGAACAAAATGCGAAGTATGCTAAGATTGATGCTTAATAATATAATTTAGGAAATGCTTACTTTAACTATTGATTTTTCATATGCTGATTTTGAAAAAAATCTAACTAATTTTTTTATAAAAAAAGTGAAATCAATTAATAGTATTTTGATTTCTAAATGAAATTCAGACTGTAATAATTTACACAATAATTATTATTGAGCTTTTATTATATTTTTTCAGATATTCAATCTAATTATTACTTTGGGCATTTAAAACCGTAAAACAAAAATAATAAACAAAATATGAAAGGCGTATCTTATATAACAGATGACAGTAATCATAAAAAAGCAGTTGTGATTGATTATAATTTATTTTCGAAACATAGCGAAAGCCTAGATGACATATTAGATGTAATCATTGCAGAGGCAAGAGAAGAAGAAGATAGTATTCCATTTGATAAAGTTGTAAAACAACTTAAGAAAAAAGGAAAATTGTAATATGTATAACATTTCAATTAAAAAAACAGCATCTAAAGAATTAGAAAGGTTACCTAATAAAACAATTATACTAATAACAAATTCTATTTATACATTATCTACTGAACCAAGACCAATTGGTTGTAAAAAAATAAAAGGAAGCAAGATGGATTTATGGAGAATAAGAATTGGAGATTATAGAGTAATTTATTCCGTTGACGAGGAAGTGAAAATAATAGATATTAAAAAAGTAGGACACAGAAAGGATGTGTATTTATAGCTAACTCAATAATTCATAAAACAAACAACTTAAAAACTAAAAAAATGAGTAAAGTATCAGTAATTGGCGCTGGAAATGTAGGCGCATCGTGTGCAGAGTATATTGCAGTAAGAGGTATTGCAAGCGAAGTAGTAATATTAGATATTAAAGAAAACTTTGCCGAAGGTAAAGCATTAGATTTAATGCAAACGGCAACCTTAAATGGCTTTAATACTCGCATTAGCGGTAGTACAAACGATTATGCTAAAACAGCTAATAGTGATGTAGTTGTTGTTACATCGGGCATACCTCGTAAACCAGGTATGACGCGCGAAGAGTTAATTGGAATAAATGCAGGTATTGTAAAAACAGTAACCGAAAACGTTTTAAAGCATTCGCCAAATGCAATCATTATTATTGTATCTAACCCAATGGATACAATGACGTATTTAGCGTTAAAGGAAAGTAAAATAGCTAAAAATCGTATCATTGGAATGGGTGGTATTTTAGATAGTGCTCGTTTTAAATGTTATTTATCACAAGCATTAAATACACCAGCAAGCGATGTGCAAGGTACAGTTATTGGTGGACACGGAGATACAACAATGATTCCGCTAACTCGTTTTGCTACAAATAATGGGATACCTGCATCGCAATTATTAGATGTTGAAACCTTGAAAAAAGTTGCAGCCGATACAATGGTTGGTGGCGCTACATTAACAGGTATGCTTGGCACATCTGCTTGGTATGCTCCAGGTGCATCAGTTGCATCGTTAGTTGACAGTATTATTAACGATCAAAAAAAATTATTTCCTTGTTGCGTATTTTTAGATGGCGAATACGACCAAAAAGATATTTGTATTGGAGTGCCAGTTATTATTGGAAAAACAGGCTGGGAAAAAATTGTTGATGTTAAATTAAATGACGAAGAGAAAGCATTATTTGCCAAAAGTGCAGAGGCTGTAAGAGCTATGAATGCTGTGTTATTAACTGTTACAACTACATAACCATAAATATTAAACTATATTCGAATAATATAATTATTCGAATATAGTTTTTTTTAACCATACCTTTTTGGTGTGGTTTTTTTTATTTAAATAGTTATAGAATTTTTACAACTTATAAAAATTAATTTCGTTTAATGACGTCAACAGCTATATCAGTAAAAGAATTTTTACAACAAAGCACCAATCAATTAATTGTTGATGTGCGTGCGCCTATTGAGTTTGATAAAGGCCACGTAACAAATGCAATTAACATACCTTTGTTTGAAGATATTGAACGTGCCGAAATTGGAACCCTTTACAAACAACAAGGTAAAGACGTAGCTGTTACGCGTGGTTTAGAAATTGTATCACCAAAACTTGTGCCTTTTGTAAATACGATTAAAGCGCTAACTAAAAATAAAAAAGTGTTTGTATATTGTTTTAGAGGCGGCATGCGTAGCAATAGTTTTGCATGGTTAATGAATACCTCGGGCCTCGAAGCTGTAATTTGTAATGGCGGTTACAAAGCATATCGTAATTATGTTTTAGCCGATTTTGATACCCAACGTAAATTTATAATACTTGGTGGTATGACGGGGAGTGGTAAAACCCACGTTTTAAAACAACTAACACAATTTCAAACTATTGATTTAGAAGGCTTGGCAAACCACAAAGGTTCGGCATTTGGAAGTATTAACGGGCAAAAACAAAAACCACAACAAGTTTTCGAAAATAATTTACATCACAAATTAAATTTAGTAGATAAATCACAAGCTATTATTTTAGAAGACGAATCACAAAACATAGGCTTTAATAAATTACCGCAAGGTATTTGGTTGCAAATGAAACAAGCTCCAATATTAAAACTTATTATTCCGTTTAATGTACGTGTGCAAAAACTAGTAGCCGATTATTCAACCACAAATATTGATGCACTTAAGGCTTGTGTTATTAAAATA
>JAYSUQ010000171.1:0-11466 GCA_043718985.1 Bacteroidota bacterium
TTTATGCTTAACTATTTAGAAATAATACATTGTTGTGAGATTAGTTTGCCTTTATTATCATCAAGCTGTAATGTATATTTACCCAATGTTAAATGTTGAATATTTATTGATAATTGCGATGTTATAACGGTATTGTTTTGATAAACTATTTTACCACTAAAATCAATTATTTTTAAAACATAAACTTCGTTTTTATCATTTTTAAATTCAATATTTAATGTTTCGTTTGCTGGGTTTGGCTTTATCTTTATCGTCTTATTATCAATATAATTAAAATCTAATTGTTGTACCTCCGAAAATTGAATTGCACCAAAACGTAATTTATAATAATTAATTCCGTAAATATTTGGGTTTTCGTCTGTGAAATTATATTTACTTAAACTACTTGAACTACCACAAACACCTGCAATATGACCAATTTCAGTAAAATTAGTATTATCGGTAGAACGAAAGATGCTTACACCATTACAGGTAGAACCGCTATCAATTACCCAATATAATAACGCTTGTTTTTCGGTTTTATAAATATAGAACTTTGAAACATTAACTGTTTGTGCATTTAAAGTCAATGATATATTTAATACAAACAATAGGATTAACAATATTATTTTTGCTTTCATAATTTATTTTAATTGATAACCGTTTTTAAATTAAACACTTTTCGCTATTTTTTCCATTACCAAATGATTTTCGCCAAACTTACAAAGTGCCTCACAATCTTTTCGCAAATCAGAAAAGAGAATGTACTTGATTTTTGTTTTTAACCCTTTTATCGCAGGACGGCACAATTGCATACATACATCTTTTTCTCGCTTATCAGGAACTACCAAATAAAATATTTCATCGCCATCTGTAATTGAATATGATAAATCTGTTAGCCTTAAAATACCCGAATAAATACTTGTTGATTTTTCAACTTCAAAAGCCGCTATTACATTATTAGTACCTTTTTTATACCAAAGCACATCAATTAATTTTATGGTAGATGCTGTATCGTTATCGGTTTGCATTTCGGGAAACTTTGCAAGGCATAAAAAAGAAAAATTGTTACCGTCATAAGATTTTGATTTGTCGTTAGATGCAGCTATTACATCATAACCTAAAGCATTACCAACTTTTAATAGATAGTATTGCATTTCGGTATGTAAATTTTCATCTTCTTTTTCGGCTTTAACTTCGCTATGGCGTTTTTCCATTAGCTTTTCAAGTTTATCTCTTTCTTCTTGCGACATATATTCGTCGCTACCCAGTACTAATTTTTGTGCGCCTACTTCAAATAGTAAACCCGCAATAGCACCTAAATCATTAGATAACTCTGCTTTGTGTTTAGAATTTGTTTCAATTAAAACTTCTCTTATTTTTAAATATTCACTCCAAGAACCTAATTTTTTTTTATCCTTAAAGATTGTATTAAACCCATTAATAATAGCTGTATTAAACGGAGGCATTAATGTAGGGTGTAAAAAATATAATATACTTGCCACAGCAGGGCCAAGTCCTTTAATTTTTAATTCATCTAATTTTAATATCTCTTTTATTATTTGCTCTTCCGTTTTAGCATTTAAACAGTTTTCTAAAAATTGCCCAAATGCTATTTTATTTTGTTGGTTTTCATAAATATCAGGGATGCGTAATTTAGGTTTCCAATAAAACGGATGAGCTACGCCTACAAACACTTGTTTTTGTTCAGATATACAAGACAATACAAATTCAAGTGATGAGCCTTTAAAATCATTTGGAAAAGTTTTGTTTTTAATATCTTCAACAACTTGCAATACCCCACGCCTAATTGAGCGGAATGCTTTTAATCGTTCTTCATTATTAATAAACCAAGTATTATACACCGATTCTTTATCGGCTTTGTATTGATTAATAATATTTGCGAAATTATCGTTCATATACTTAATTAGTTATCAATACTTTTTTAGTAGTAGCACCATTTACAGAACGAATAGTAATTATATAAACACCTTGCATAAGCCACCTTGAGTTAATTTCTTGTTTGTGTAAGCCAGCAACTTGTATTTTATCGGCTGTTGTATAAACAGTTTTACCTAAAACATCTGTAATTTCAATACTTACAGACTCGCTATTAATTAAATTATACTCTAAATAAAAACTACCATTATTAGGATTTGGATAAACACTTACATCATTAATTTGATTTTCTATTTCATTTATACCTGTAATATTTGTACCAAGATTAATATTATCTACATATAAATTATTACCGCCATCGGTTACATTTACAATTTTAATTTGTACGTTAGGATATGTTGTGTAAGTTGCTAAACTAATGTTTGCAATTTTCCAAACTGTACTTGCGGTTGGGATGTAGGGCGTTGTTTGAGTTGTACCAGTTGTCATTGCCGTACTTGTTTTATAAAATACTTGTGTCCAGTTTACGCCACAATCTTTAGTAACTAATACAATTAATTCGTCCGAATAGTTTGCGTCTGATTTTGCATAAGCCCATTTGACGTTTAAGTAAGGTGTTCCTACAAACGAAGTAAAATTAAAACGTGGTAGGAATAACGCATCAGACTGACCATAATTTATATTTATTAAATTATTAATTTTTGCACTTGCTATACCTTGATAGGCAATGGCAACAGTATCACGCTCCCAAGTAATACCTCCATCGGGGTTATCAATTGTAATTCCATTTGTAGGAAAGGTTACTGATTCAAAATTCTCAAAATAAGGCAAGGCTTGCCCCACTGGTGGCGTTGTTACATTTATATAAGTATTTAAAGTTAAACTATCTGTGCCATAACTATTAGTAGCAATTAATTTAACTTGATAAGTTCCTACTGTTGCATAACTAATCGTTGGATTAGCTACTGATGATATTGCAGGCGTACCACCTTGAAAATACCATTGATAAGTAGTTGGATTGTTTTGAGATTTGTTATAAAATACAATAGAGTTGCCAATGCAAATGTTTTGATTTAGCGTTACAAAATCAGCTATAACTTTGCAGTTACTACTTACAAAACCACTATCGCAACCCGTAGAATCAATATTCCACGGTTGCCAAATATCATTTCTTAAACTTGTTAAGGTAGCGTGCATACGCTGTTTTTGCCCATTAGTGAACATACTTTTACAATTATCATTTGAGTAATCTAAATAATTTTGAATTTGGTCGTTTACGTTTGGTATATCATTGCTACAACTGTTAATTGTTGGGCATCCAAAATTTGGATTTGCAGCAGGTGGCGTATCGCATACTAAATCTCCATCGGCACAGGTATCAATACCACAACCACCATTAAAGGTATGGTACAAGCCAAACCAATGTCCTATTTCGTGTGTTGTGGTTCTACCAAGTGAAGCTGAGGCTGTACCAATTTTCCCAAAATAATCGTGTCTTACAACGATACCATCTTCATCGGGAGGCCCCGAAGGAAAAGAAGCATATCCTAAAATTCCGCTCGACCCATTAATGGTTTTTACTACATACATATTTAAGTAACGAGTGTTATCCCAATAACTTAATAATTTTAATTGGCTACGTTGGTACGTTTGATGATTTGATAACGAACTATTTATCCTCACAATACCATTGGTACATTTACCTTGTGGGTCTTTTTTTGCTAAACAAAATTCAATTTCTGTATCAACACCTGCACCAAAACCATTAGTGCCGATTTTTTTTCTAAAGTCTTCGTTTAGTATATCGATTTGAGTTTGTATTTGTGCATCAGAAATATTATTTGTGCCTCCATCGTGTATAACATGAACCACAACAGGTATTATTTTTAATGTAGCACTATGAGATAATAGCTTTTGTTTATGCTTAGCTATCAATGCCTCTTGGATATTTGCTTCCGCCTTTTCAATAACTTTTTTATTACTTCTTTGGTATTTATCAAAGTAACAAGGTGCATTGTTTTGTGCTTTAGAAATTGAAGCAACAAATATTAGTATAGAAATTACAATTAAGTGTTTCATTTTTTATTAGTTTAATTATATCGTCTATCGTTATTATTATTAATACTTCATTATTTAAAAAGTAAGAACTCAGCTTTTTGAACTAAACAAGCTATGAAAACACAAAATCCAAAAGTGTTGCTGAGTTCTAACTAACAATTATTTTCTATCGTATTGGCAACATTCAGGTAATGCTTTGTAAGCTATATCATCGCCTTTGTAGGCTTCATTATCGTAGCCTACCAATGCAATATTTTTTTTAATCTGGTCAAGTGCTATCTTTTTATCATCGTAAGTAATTGTCATTACTTTACTTTCTGTATTCCAATCGGCTTTTGTAACACCATCTACTTTTAACGAACCTTCAATGGTTTCTTTACACATATCACAATTACCCCACACTTTAAATGTTGATGTGGTAATCCCGTCCACCGTTTGTGTAGTTGCTACTTTAGTTTCGGAGGTTGTTGTTTTGTTTCCACAAGATGTTATTGCTAATGCAATACAGGCAGTTGCTATGTATTTTGTTAATTTCATTTTAGTTTATAATTAGTTTTTTGGTTATTAATTTATTTTTATTATTTAGTTGAATACTGTACATTCCTTTACTCCACAGCGAAGTATTTATTTGCAATTCGTTAGTGCTAATTTTATTTTCTGTATAAATTAATTCTCCTAACACATTATAAATTTTCAATTCGTTAATGTTTTCCGTTGTAATATTTACAATACCATTAGTAGGATTAGGATAAATGCGAACGAAATTATTGTTATTATCTAATTCATTAACACCAATAGTGGCAGGGTCTAATACTAAAAAACTGCCCATCATTCCTTCGTCTTCGTGGTGCAATAAATGGCAATGATACATATACGGAATAGTAGGGTTTGTAAACGTAGTAAACTTGGTTATAAACCTTACAGTATCTTTTGGCTGAACTAATATCACATCTTTTAATCCTTGATATTGTGGTGGTGGAGGCAAGCCATTAATATCTAATACATAAAATTCAATATCGTGTATATGAAAAGGATGTGCAACCATTGTACTGTTACTTAGTTTCCATACCTCAGTACTATTTAAGTAAGTAATAATATTAACACTATCCATGTGGAATAATTTATTATTGATAAAGAAAGGCCCATCAACTTTACCTTGTTGTCCGCTTAATACAGTATCGGGCGAAAAATGTAAATGCCTGTGAGCGTTAGCAGAACTTTCTAAATAGGGGATTTTAGGAGCAAATGTTGTTGGGATAGTTAATATGGGGCTAACCGTTTGTGGAATAACATCAAAACGTAATACGTTAAAATCTGCACCATTTAAAGGATTTGAGTAATAGCCCTCCGATATAACAATAGCATTTGTGCCAACGGAATCAGCACCAATAATTCCTTTTGGTAATTGAGATGCGTAACTTTTTAAATAAATTTGTTGCCCTACTGTGTATGTATTAAAATCAACTAAAATTTCGGCTCGTTCGCCTGATGATAATCTCACTCTGTTAGTTAAATAAGGTTGAGATAATAAACCGCCATCACTGGCTATTAAATTAAAGTTAGAATTATCCGATAAACCAAAGTAATAAGTTCTATCTGCCGAAGCATTTAATAAACGTAAACGCACCACTTGTTTTGGTACTTGTAAATAGGGGTTTACAGTTCCATTTACCATCATTAAACTATCTTCGTGTGTAGCAGTAGCAATTTGATACAATACATCAAATGCTTTTGATTGAACAATTAATGGAAAATCATCTATTTTATATCGGCGAGGCAACGTATAAGTAGATTCTATATTATCTCTAACAATTATCATTCCTGCTAATCCTCTCGAAACTTGTATTTCTGTTTTAGCTTCTCCGTGAGGGTGATACCAAAACGTACCCGCTTCATTTCGCATTTTAAATTTTGGACTCCAAGTTGCACCAACATTTATTATTTGATGTGGGCCTCCATCATTTTGAGGGGCAACGTGTAATCCGTGCCAATGTGTTGTTGTTTTTTGAGTTAAATTATTTGTAACATTTAACGTAATACTATCATTATTTTTAATAAGTAAAGTTGGGCCTAAAAAATTACCATTATAACCATAAGTGGGCGTTATATTTGACCCTACAAATTGCATTGTACCTGTTTGTACACTCAAATTAAAAACTGTACCGCTTAATGTATCAGGTATAAATAAAGGATTTTGAGCATCAGTATTTAATACTGCTATGGTAAAAACCATAGCAGTATAATAAGAAATTAACGTTTTGTTTTTCATTAGCGAATAATGCTTAATTTTTGTTGTGTCATGTGTCCATCAGTATTTATACGAACGATGTAATTACCATTATCTAAACTTGATACATTAAATGTTTTAGTAGAATTACCAATTGCCATTTTCTCGTTTAATAACGTCTTTACAATTCTGCCAGTTACATCCATAATTTCAATAACCGTATTTACATTTTCAGTTAAGTTGAAACTAATTTTAACTTCGTTAGTAGTAGGATTTGGGTAAATATTTAATTCACTCAAATTTGACTTCAATTCATTTATTCCTGTTGCAGAAGCAAAGAAATTACGAATATCTGTTGCCATCATAGTTGTATCACTTGTTGTGAAACCAATGTATGGCGAACCTAATAATTTATGATTAGTTCCTCCAATGATAACAATAGTTGGCATACCCATTCCACCATAATAAGCAACTTGAGCCGCACCACTATCTGATGGTATTGAAGAAAAACCATTTGATGTAACCCAGTTATTTACAGAAGCACAAGAGTAACTATTATTAAATCCAAACGCATAAGATTTTACTTTACTTGGATACTGCATTAATAATTTAGTTTTCATAGCTTCTATTTTTGAACCAGCCGCAGGACAGGCGCCACAGCTCGTCATAAAAAATTCAATAATAACAACCTTACCCGAATTAAGGTCGGAAAATAAATTATGAGTGGTTGGTGTTGAGCTACAATCTACCATCGTAAAATCCATAGCATTCATTTGAGCGTTTGCTTTTTGAACTGTAAATAGTGTACTTACAGCTAAAGCGAGAGTAATAATTGTTGATTTCATGTTATTTGTTTTTTTGGTTTATATATTTATTGAATAATTATTTTTTTCACTTCTACTGCATTATTAGCTATTACTTTTAAAAAGTAGATACCTTTTGTAATAGCAGTAGTATTAATACTTGTAGTGTATTTACCTTGTATATCTCCTACATTTATTTCTTTAACTAATTTACCTGTTACATCAAGCAATTGAAGTGTAACTAAAGATGTTTTTTTTACACTTAATTCTATGCTAATATTGTCAGTTGTTGGATTAGGAAAAACAGAAACATTAGAAATGACATTTTCGATTTGATTTATTCCTGTAACACTTCCACTAAAAGAAAGATTATCTACATACAAATAACTATTAGCCACAGGAGTTGTGCCACTTGCCGATAATACAATCATAGCACTATCAGGCATTGCAGAACTCATATACGTTAAATTAATATTGAACGTTGCCCAACTCATTGCCATACCTGCTAACGGTTGCATCGCTTTTGCAATTGTATCACGTTTCATCATACTCATATTCCATTTTGTAAGATAAACGGCTATAAAACCTGCATCAGCACCAGATGCCATATATTGCCAACTGCCAGTTAATTTTACTGGTTGCGATGTAAAAGGAACACCTGATTTTGGTTTAAAAGTTGCCATATCCATCATTCCACTTACGGCAACACCTGGCATCACACCCATTGTTCCAACTGTTTTTGATGTTAATTTTAAATATGAAGAACCACCACCACTTGCACCACCAGTGCCTTTTGTAGCCGTATAGATACCCATACTTGTTGTCATTCCATTAAGTTGATCCCAACTTGCAGGGTTACTGTATGTTCCTGCTGATGCCCAAGTTTCAAAACTGTTATTAGGGATTTGTGCAAATGCACTTGTTGATAGTGTAGCTATCGCTATTATTGATAAAATTGATTTTTTCATTGTTATATTATTAATTGATTAAAAAATTGAATAGTGTATTTGTGTTTAATAAAAACACAAAAAGCCCATAACTATTATTATAGTTGGGAAAACGTATTACAAAAATTAAATCAGATTAATAATACCCGATGTTTTAGGTATAAAGGATTGTCATAAATGACGGGAGGTGCGTGATAATTTACAGTAGTATTTTCTATGACTCCATTATGGGGGTACGAAGTTTGAGTTGGAATTAACGCAATATATAATTCAAAACTGTTATGTTTTAAAGTAACTGAACTACTTGATTTTTGGTTGCCTTTTACTTTATGAAAACTTTTTTTGTCTTTACAACAGCCTTTACTCTTCTTTTTACTGCCACAACATCCTTTTTCTACATCTTTATTAAAAAACGAAACTGTTTTTAATTTTCCACCACAGTAATGCAAATTCATTGTTATACCTGACGTTATTGTCAAATAAAAAAAAGAAAATAATATGATAAAAGATTTTTTCATTATAATTTACTTAACAAATATACATAATAATAAACTACATTATGTTTTTCCAGCATTTTCACAATTTTCGATTTTTAATTAGCATTATCCTACCGAATCCTTTTCTATAAAAACCAACATGAAATCTCAACTCATCTTTGCATTATCACAATGTAAAAATGAACATTTTTTTAAAATATTTTAGTTTAAAATCAATTCAAAGTAGTAATCCTATTTTGCAAATTGTTTACTCTGTTTTATGTTTTAACTTTCATAACTTGTTGATTATCATTATATTTGCATTCGTAAACGTGAGTGTTTGCAAAATTTTAAAATCGTTCTTTTTATCACTTTTAAACCCTACTTCAAAATGAGTTTTGTTTTAGGAAATAATAAATTATCGTTAGCCGAAATGCGTAAAATTTACGCTAAAAGTGGTTGCAAATATAGCGATGATGAGTTACTTAAAATGAGAGATTGGTTAGACAATTTAGCTGATATAGCATTGGCTATTGTAGAACACAATGGAGTAGATAATATGAATGAAATTATTGATAGAGCAAATAGAAGTAATGATAACGCAACATAAAAAATAGAACAAATGAAACAGAGAGCCATTTTATACACTCGTGTATCTACCGATGAACAAAATAATGGTTACAGCCCTGCCGACCAAAAAGAAAGACTTTATAAGTATGCAGAACAAAACAACATTGAGGTTGTAGCTTTTTATCACGATGATGAAAGTGGGAAAACATTTAACCGCCCACAATGGATAAACATTATGAACTACTTGAAAAAGAATAGTAGTTCGGTTGATTTAATCATATTTATAAAATGGGATAGGTTTTCTCGTAATGTATCGGAGGCATACATTACAATTAATGCACTTCAAAAATATGGTGTGGAACCACAAGCTATTGAACAACCGCTTGATTTTGAAATACCCGAACAAAAAATAATGTTAGCTATTTATTTAGCCGCACCCGAAGTAGATAATGATAGAAGAGCGTTAAATGTTTTTCATGGAATGCGTAGAGCAAAAAAAGAAGGTCGCTGGTTAGGAGTTAGTCCAAAAGGTTACAAGAATAGCAGAGATGCGAGTAACAAACCTATTATAATACCTGAAGGTGGTAAAGACGAAGCAGTAATAAAAAAAGCCTTTCAAGAATTTTCAACAGGATTGTTTCACGCAGAAGAATTAAGAAAAATATTACAAAAAGATGGACTTAAACTTTGTAAAAACGCTTTTTATAATACGCTTAGAAACAAAACATACATTGGTAAAATATTTTTGCCTGCCTATAAAGACGAGCCTGCACAATGGCTTGAGGGCATACACGAAGCATTAATAAGTGATGAGTTGTTCTATGATGTGCAAGATGTTTTTTTAGGTCGAAAAAGAAGTTGTCCTAATAAGATAAAAACAATTAGAGATGAGTTGCCGTTAAGAGGCTATTTAGAATGCCCACGTTGCGGAAAACCATTAACGGGTTCCGCATCAACTGGTAGGTCAGGCGATAAATTTTTCTACTATCATTGCAATAAAGGTTGTAAGGAACGTATTAAAGCATTTGATACCAACACATCATTTGCCTCCAAACTTCAATTTGTAAATTTAGATGTGGACGCCGTTGAAACCATTATGAAAACTTTAAAAGCACGTTTAAAATCAAAAACAGGATACAATAAAATAGAATTAGATAACGTTATGAAGGATATTCAAAAGAATAAACAACGACTTAAAAACGCACAAGTTTTAATGTTAGACGGAGAGTTAAATCCAACAGAATACAAAGAATTAAAAACCAAATTAGAAGAGGATTTAGTGCGTTTATCAATAGAGGAAAATAAACTACTTTCAAACACGACCTCTTACGATAAAATAATTGACTCTTGTCGTAAAGTTGTGTTAAACCTTGATATTGCTTACGATAAAGCCGAAACAACGGTAAAACAACGCATTATTGGTTCGATATTCCCTGAAAAATTCGTTTTTGAAAATAATCGAGTTCGAACCGCAAAAGTGAATGAAATGATTGACCGAGTTTGTAGTAAAATCAATGGTTTAGGAGTGAATAAAAAAGGGCAACAATCATTTTATGACTTGTTGCCCATTAAAGCTCCCTCTCCTGGACTCGAACCAGGGACCCCATGATTAACAGTCATGTGCTCTAACCAGCTGAGCTAAGAAGGAATCCTTATCGCTTTAATTAAAAAGCGAGTGCAATATTAATATCTTTTTCGCAAATAAACAATATATTTGCAAAAAAATTTTAATCTTTTTAATTATGAGTCTTTTAGTAGTTGGTACAGTAGCTTTTGATGCTATAGAAACACCTTTCGGTAAAACCGATAAAATTGTAGGCGGCGCAGCAAGCTATATAGCCTTGGCGTCATCATATTTTTATAAAAACATAAGTTTAGTATCTGTAGTTGGCGATGATTTTCCGCAAGATTTCATCTCGATACTTAAAAACAAAGGGGTTGATACAACAGGCTTACAAATAAAACAAGGTGAAAAATCATTTTTTTGGAGCGGCAAATATCATAACGATATGAATTCGCGCGACACATTAGACACTCAATTAAATGTGTTAGCCGATTTTAACCCTGTATTACCTGATAATTACAAGGATGTTGATTTTTTAATGTTAGGAAATTTAATGCCAAGCTTACAGCATAAAGTTTTAAGTCAATTAACCAAACGCCCAAAACTTATTGTTTTAGATACAATGAATTTTTGGATGGATATTGCAATGCCAGAATTATTAGAAACCCTTAAAGGAATTGATGTGCTTACCATTAACGACTCTGAAGCGCGCCAATTATCTGGTGAATATTCTTTAGTAAAAGCCGCTCAAAAAATTCTTGCAATGGGTCCGAGATATCTAATCATTAAAAAAGGAGAACATGGTGCACTGTTGTTTAATAAAGATCAGGTTTTTTTTGCACCTGCATTGCCTCTCGAAGATGTATTCGATCCAACAGGGGCCGGCGATACTTTTGCAGGAGGATTTATCGGCTACCTTGCACAAACCCGTGACATCTCTTTC
>JAYSUQ010000172.1:0-11434 GCA_043718985.1 Bacteroidota bacterium
CTGTGAAATGAGGGCATATTGAGAAATTTTTGAAACTTTTTTCAAAAATATGCTTTTCACAGGCATTTATTTTTTTGTTAACTTTCGGATAGTTGTGAAAATTTTATTTAAAGTAGAATAAATGTTAATCATTTAACTCTTATTTTGTGCGTGTCCCTTCGGGTCGGGCTTTATGCTCCCATATTTTTTTTGATAATGGAACATCAAAAAAAAGGATGTCCACTTCAATCCCTCACGCCGCATTACAATTAAATAAACTTATTCGTCGTGGCCTTTAGCGTTTTTAATTTTTTGCTGTAAATACAATGCTTCTTCTCGTTGCATTTCTGCTTTAAGCGAATCACTAACTTCTTTTTGACCTAATTTTTCTAAATTTGGCTTACCTCCGTTTACCCAAGCAGTATACCATAAACTCCCAACCATAATGATACTTTCGCGCATGCGACGTTCAACTTGTCCTTTAATCATTAAATCATATCTATTGGTATATTCTTGCGAGTATACCTTAGTTAAAACAGAACCCCTGTTTTCAAATCCATATTTTCTATCAGTAGGAAAATCTTTGTTTAACATTGCTTCAAATTTTAAAACACTATCAACTGCCATGTGGCTATCGTACACAACTTTCCAAGCTGTTTTAATAGGCGAATCAACGTAAACAGCTCTGCCAACAAAGTAATCGTAATCTTCTGCTTTCATTTCGGGTATCCTACTTTCCCAAAAACCGTGTATACCTCGTTGCCCAGTTAACTGTCCATTATAATTTTCGGTGGTATGTAATGGCACGTGCGCATCAGCAATGTAGTGCCCTAAATCGGCACTGTAATTTAAAATACGATCTAAATTACCATCCTTAAAGGCATTCATTAATTTAAAATAATGTTTTTCTATTTGCCATGGCACAATGCCGTATGCCATTAAAGTATCTTCGCTATACTTGGCAATAGCTGCTTTCCAAAACTTAGGTACACTATCAAATGCGTGTTCTCCATAATGATCAATATCTATGTAATGCCTTGGTGCTTCGCCTTCTACGCCATAGCGTCTTTTATCAGGATCAACGGCATGGTTAGTAACAAACTCAATATGTTGTTTATAAAACGTTACCATTTCGGGCGGTAGCGTAAAAACTGCCATTCTGTTTATGCGCTTGTGCCCATAAAACCCCCACGATTGTGTTTGTTTTTTTGGTAAGCATAAAAATATAATTACACCTGCTAAAAACAGTACGAATGCTTTTTTAATCATTTTAAACAATTTAAATAAAAATAACCTAAAGTGGTTAAATTTATAATTAAAAATAGTTTAAATAACTGTAATAAAAAAGCAATTTTTAGCTAACTCATTAAACTAGTAATAACATTTTTTGGTGGGCTAAGTAAAAAGTTAGTTCCAATTGCCACAGCGACATTACTGATAAAACTTTACGGTCGTCAATAGAGCTTTCATTTCAAAATATTATAAGACAGCAAACCTACAAAAAAACAATTTATTCAATTAATCTTAAATTTCTAAACCTATTTTTTGCCCCGTTACGCTGGGCATTTTTGCTATCGCAAATCAAGCACGTTTGCACCGTAAACGGATGCAAAAAAGCTTTATTCCCACCGCACAACAAATAGGTGCGCTTCGCACTTTTTGCGCATCTCGCGTCCGCTCAGTTAAAGACGCGCCACAGGTGCGCGGTATTTTTGTTAGAAAGTAATATTAAATGCTACGATTTATAGCCGTTTAATTCCATTACTTTTTTAATTTTATATCTTATTCAGTTTTCTTATGGCACTTAGTTGGAACGAAATAAAAGATAGAGCATTACACTTCTCAAAAGAATGGGCTGGCACTTCAAACGAAGAAGCTGACGCAAAACCATTTTTGGTTGAGTTTTTTAATGTATTTGGTATTAGCAGTAAACGAGTTTCAACATTTGAACATCGTGTAAAAAAGCTAGACGAAAAAGATGGTTACATCGATTTACTTTGGAAAGGAACTATTTTAATTGAAATGAAAAGCCGAGGCAAGAACCTTGACAAAGCATACCAACAAGCAAAAGATTATTTACACGGGCTTAAACAACACGAACTACCTAAGTATATTTTAGTTTCAGATTTTGAAACTTTCAAACTACATGATTTAGAAGAAGAAAAAACGATTGAATTTAAACTGAACGACCTTGTAAATAATGTTCAGCACTTTAGTTACATTTTAGGTTATCAAAAAAAGGTTTATAAAGAACAAGACCCTGCAAACATTAAAGCAGCAGAGTTAATGGGGAAACTCCATGATAGATTAGAAGAAATTGGTTATTCAGGGCATCCACTAGAAGTTTACTTGGTTCGTATTTTATTTTGTTTGTTTGCCGAAGACACAACTATTTTCAATAAACAACAGTTTCAAGAATTTATTGAGCAACGCACCAACGAAGATGGTAGCGATCTTGCATCTAAAATTCAAGAACTATTTCAAGTATTAAATACAGCTAAAGAAAATCGTTTTAAAAATTTGGATGAACAACTGGCGGACTTTCCTTACGTGAACGGAAAACTTTTTGAAGAAATCTTGCCTATGGCAAGTTTCGATAGCAAAATGCGCACGGCGTTATTAGAGTGTTGTTATATTGATTGGAGTAAAATATCTCCTGCCATTTTTGGTTCAATGTTTCAAAGCGTAATGAATCCAAAGGAACGTAGAAACCTTGGCGCACATTACACAAGCGAAACCAATATTTTAAAATTAATTAAACCTCTTTTCTTAGATGAACTTTGGAAAGAGTTTGAAAGCATTAAAGACAATAAAAACAAACTTCCCGAATTTCATAAAAAATTAAGCACATTAAAATTCCTTGACCCTGCCTGTGGTTGTGGAAATTTCTTAGTTATTACATATCGCGAATTACGTTTATTAGAACTAGAAGTTTTACGTTCATCGCATAAATCGGGTCAAGGCGTTTTAGACGTTCGTGATATTATGTTGTTGGACGTTGATATGATGTGCGGTATTGAATACGAAGAATTTCCTGCACGTATTGCCGAAGTTGCGATGTGGTTAATTGACCACCAAATGAATATGCAAATAAGTAATGAGTTTGGTCAATACTTTGTTCGTTTGCCGTTGAAAAAATCCGCAAAAATTGTTCACGGCAATGCATTACAAACAGATTGGAACGGTATTTTAAACCCACATAAGGGAATTAAAATTTATGCAGAAAACACTAATATTATTTATTCTGTGTCAGAGTCTGAACCTTCTATTTCGCAAGAAGAATACGATGCTATGAGACAAAGAGGAGAAAAACCTTATCCTAATGTAACCGTTTATACTAAAACAAGTTCTATTAAAACAGAAGAAGAGATTATAAAAAAACAACCAAATGATGTGCTGTTTGATTACATTATTGGCAATCCGCCATTTATTGGTTCAAAAATAATGAGCCAAACACAGCGTAATGATGTAGTTAAAGAATTTGATAACATACAAGGCGCAGGAGTTTTAGATTATGTTACGGCATGGTACATTAAAGCTGCAAAATACATTCAAAACACAAATATTAAAGTTGCTTTTGTAAGCACAAACTCAATTTGCCAAGGCGAACAAACAAGTATACTTTGGGGGCAAATGCTTAATAAGTATGGTATTAAAATACACTTTGCGCATCGCACTTTTAAATGGAGTAATGAGGCTAAAGGGAATGCCGCAGTTTATTGTATTATAATTGGTTTTGCTAATTACAACATAAATACAAAATTTATTTATGAATATGAAAATTTAAAAAGCGATGCTTTGCAGGTTGGTGTAAAAAATATTAATCCGTATTTAGTTGATGCAAAGGATATTTTAGTAATTAAAAGCATTGCACCTATTTGTAATGTACCTAAAATGAGTTTTGGAAATATGCCTTTAGACGGTGGACATTTGCTATTATCAGACGAAGAAAAAAACGAATTTATTTTAAATGAACCTAAAGCGGAGAAATTTATTAAACCTTTGGTTTCAGCGTATGAATTTTTAAATGGCGAAAAACGTTGGTGTATATGGCTTGTTGGAGCCGAACCAAGCGAATTAAAACAATTACCAGAAGTTTTAAAGCGTGTTGAATTAGTTAAAAAATTTAGACTTGCTAGTGTTGCAGCATCAACTCAAAAATTTGCAGCAACTCCAACTTTGTTTCGTGATAAAAACCAACCAGAATCGTTTATTGTAGTTCCCCGTGTATCATCTGAAAACAGAAAATATATTCCAATGGGTTTTTTTGATAAAAATTCAATTGTTAGTGACACTTGTATGTCAATACCAAATGGTACAATTTATCACTTTGGTGTATTAATGTCATTTTTACATGTTGTTTGGACAAAAAAAACTGGAGGTTACCTTGGTACGAGTATACGCTACTCAAAAGATATTGTTTACAACAACTACCCTTGGCCCGAAAACCCAAACGGCAAACAAATAAAAGCCATTGAAACAGCAGCACAAAAAGTTTTAGATGCAAGATTAGAATTTCCGAAAAGTTCGCTAGCCGATTTGTACGACCCTTTAACAATGCCACCAGCATTGGTAAAAGCACATAACGAATTAGATAAAGCAGTTGATTTAGCGTACCGCCCACAAACCTTTACGAGTGAAGCAAATCGTATGGAGTTTTTATTTGAACTTTACGAAAAATATACAGCGGATTTATTTACGAAGGAGAAGGTTAAGAAAGGAAAAAAGAAATAAATAGAAATGGCAAAAATTATAGTTGAAAACAAGGAAATTACCATTGTATCTGTTAACGATTTTGATTTTATTTCTCTTACCGATATGGCAAATGCGAAAGAAAATGAAAGCAGAGCGGCTGATGTCATAAAAAATTGGTTACGCAATAGGTATACATTAGAGTTTTTGGGTACTTGGGAGCAGATTAATAACCCAAATTTTAAAGTGGTCGAATTTGACCACTTTAAATCTCAGGCTGGTTTGCCTAGTTTTGTATTAAGTGTTAGCGAGTGGATTGATAAAACCAATGCTATTGGTGTTTCAGTAAAAAAAGGTAAATATGGTGGCACTTTTGCACACAAAGACATTGCCTTTGAGTTTGGTTCAGCCATAAGTGTTACGTTTAAATTATTTTTAATTAAAGAATTTCAACGATTAAAAGAAGAAGAGCAAAAGCATTTAGGTTGGAGTGTTCAGAGAGAGCTATCTAAAATGAATTACCAAATACATACAAATGCCATAAAAGAAAATTTGTTACCAAAATCATTAAGCGCTAAAGATGTTTCAATAGTATATGCATCTGAAGCTGATGTTTTAAACATGGCTTTATTTGGAAAAACAGCTAAACAATGGCGTGATGAGAATCCAACATTAAAAGGTAACGTGCGCGATTATGCAATAATAAGTCAACTTATTTGTTTATCAAATATAGAAAATTTGAATGCTCACTTTATAACTGAAAATATTCCACAGTCAATTCGATTACAAAAATTAAATCAAATAGCTATTCATCAAATGGTCATTTTACAACAAACTGAAATTAAATTTTCAAACAAAAAAATAAATTAAGTGTCAGTTAAAGCCATTGATTTAGCATACCGTGCTCAAGCATTTGCAAGTTAAGTCAACTGTATGGGATTTTTATTTGAACTATATGAGAAATATACGGCGGACTTGTTTACGAAGGAGAATAAAAGCCGCACTTCTTTTAGCTCCAAAACGTTTAACCGCTAATTTTACTTAACAATTAATTAGTATTTATTTTAGCTGTATTAAGTCGTCACAATTCAATTATTTTAAACCCCTAATAACAGATTTTTTTTATTAAAAAAACAACTTGTTTAAAACTCTGCTTTTAATTTTAAAAAACTAAAACTTAAAAAGCTATTTATTAAGTATCTTTATGTGAAGCACAATTTGTGCTATTTGTAATATATGGCAAAATCTAAAAAACAAACTAAACGTTACTTTTTTGAAGAAGTATTAGCGTTTTTAAAATACAATAGCGACAAAGCATTTAACTATAAACAAATTTCATTTGCTATGGAAATTAGCAATGAAGATGAGCGATTTGCGTTACTCGAAACCCTAGAAGAATTAAAACACCAAGGCTTTGTATCTGAAAAAGAAATTGGAAAATACCAAGCAAAAGAAACCGATGCATACAAAACTGGCACAATTGATTTTACCACACAGGGTACCGCATACGTTGTAATATCAACCGATGAAGATGATGTGTTTATACCTTTTCGTAAAAGTAAAGATGCCTTGCATGGCGATTTAGTTAAAGTGAAATTATTTAATCGAAGAGGAAAAGGAAAACCAGAAGGCGAAGTGGTTGAAGTTATTAAGCGCAAAAAAGAACGATTTGTTGGTACAATTCAAATAACACCAAAATTTGCTTTTGTTGTGCCCGATTACTCAAAACTACATGCCGATTTTTTTATAAAATTAGAAGATGTAAATGGTGCACAAAATGGACAAAAAGTGTTAGTGCAATTTTTACAGTGGGATAGAAATTCGCAAAACCCTAACGCAAAAGTTATTGAAGTACTTGGCAACGCTGGCATACACGAAACCGAAATAAATGCAATAATGGCCGAGTATGGATTGCCCATGCATTTTGAACCAGAGGTTGAAGCAGCTGCTCAGCAATTAGCTACTAAAATTACACCCGAAGAAATTGCAAAGCGTAGAGATTTTAGAAACATTACAACATTTACAATAGACCCCGCAGATGCAAAAGATTTTGACGATGCCTTATCTATACAAAAATTAGAAAATGGTAACTGGGAAATTGGTGTACATATTGCTGATGTAACTCATTATTTAAAACCTAATACCATTTTAGATAACGAAGCGGTTAGCCGTGCCACATCGGTATACTTAGTTGATAGATGTGTGCCAATGTTACCCGAAGTGTTAAGTAACTTTGCCTGCTCATTAAGGCCTAACGAAGAAAAATATTGTTTTAGTGCAGTGTTTGAACTAAGTGATGAGGCGCAACTACAAAGCCAATGGTTTGGTAAAACAGTAATTTATAGTAACCATAGGTTTAGTTACGAAGATGCACAACTAGTTATAGAAACCGAGCAAGGCGATTATAAAGATGAACTATTAACATTAAATAGATTGGCAAAAACTTTGCGTAATGAACGCACAGCAAAAGGATCGATATTTTTTGATAAAGCTGAAGTTAAATTTACTTTAGATGATGCAGGCGCACCAACAGGCGTTTATTTTAAAACTCAAAAAGATGCGCATAAATTAATTGAAGATTTTATGTTACTAGCAAACAAAAAAGTTGCCGAGTTTTTAGGTAAGGGCAAAAAAGATGCTACCGAAATTAATGTTAATGCAAAACCAAGTAAAGATAAAAAAACAAAAGCGGCCGATGGCGTTGTATACCGTGTGCACGATGTACCTAAAGATGAAAAATTGCTCGACTTAAATAATTTTGTTGCACGGTTTGGGTATAGTGTAGCTGTTGGTAATAAACAAAAAACGGCACAATCTATAAATAAATTATTACACGATGTAAAAGATAAAAAAGAACAAAGTATGATTGAATTATTAGCTGTACGTAGTATGCCTAAAGCAGTTTATACAACACATAACACCGGCCATTATGGCTTAGGGTTTGATTTTTACACTCACTTTACATCGCCCATTCGTCGGTATCCAGATGTAATGGTGCACCGCTTATTAGAAGCCAAAATAAACCATGGCCATTATTTAAATGCAGATGAGTTGGAGTTGTTATGCAAGCACTCTTCAGAAATGGAAAAACTTGCCGCAGAGGCAGAGCGTTCATCTATTAAATACAAACAAGTAGAGTTTTTAAGCGATAAAATTGGGCTATTATTTAAAGGTATAATTAGTGGGGTTAACGAGTGGGGTATTTTTGTAGAAATAGTTGAAAATAAATGCGAAGGTATGATTAGAACTCGCGATATGAAAGATGATATGTATGTGTTTGATGCAGATAACTACCGTATGGTTGGCCGTCGTACAAATAAAATATATGCTTTAGGCGACACTGTTATGATAAAAGTTAAACGAGCCGATTTAGTAAAAAAACAATTAGATTTTGAATTTATAGATAACATTGAAACTAAACATGTTGAAATTAGAAATCCAAAACAATATAAAAAAAGAAGGTAATCGTTTAAAAGGCTTTACACAGCTAAAACCTAAGGTTAGCAGTAAAAAAAAACTTCTGTATTTTTATTACAGAAGTTTTTTATGTTTATGTTTATGTTTTAATCGTTTTGTTTGTTATAAGGTGCCCCGTTTTGCCTGTTCGCGTTCAATGCTTTCAAATAAAGCTTTAAAGTTACCCGCTCCAAATCCTTTGGCGCCCATTCGTTGTATTATTTCAAAAAATAGAGTAGGGCGGTCTTCTAATGGTTTTGTAAATATTTGTAATAAATAGCCATCTTCATCGGCATCAACAAGTATGCAAAGTTTTTGTAGCATAGCTATGTCTTCTTTCATCATATCTCTATGTACACCCAAGCGTGCAGGTATTTCATCATAATATGCTTGTGGTGGTGGTGGTAAAAATTCAATGCCTCGTGCTTTTAGTTCGGTAACTGTTTTTATAATATCATCGGTTGCTACTGCTAAATGTTGCACTCCCGATCCTTCATAAAAATCTAAATATTCTTCAATTTGCGATCGTTTATTGCCCTTTGCTGGCTCGTTAATAGGGAATTTAATGCGACCGTTACCATTGCTCATAACCTTACTCATTAATGCCGAGTATTCGGTATGTATTTGTTTATCATCAAACGATAAAAAATTAACAAATCCCATAACGTCTTCATACCATTTTACCCAAGTGTTCATTTGATTCCACCCAACGTTACCAACCATGTGATCAATAAATTTTAATCCAACGGGTGTAGGGTTGTAATCACTTTCCCATTTTTTAAAGCCAGGTAAAAAATCGCCATTATAATTTTTACGTTCTACAAACATATGAACCGTTTCGCCATAGGTATAAATACCAGCACGCACTACTTGGCCATTTTCATCGGTTTCAATAATTGGCTCCATGTATGATTTGGCACCACGTTTAATGGTTTCTTCATAAGCTTTTTTAGCATCTTCAACCCACAATGCAATTATTTTAACACCATCTCCATGTTTTTTAACGTGCTCTCCAATTGGCGAATCGCTGGTTAAAGCAGTGGTTAATACTAATCGAATTTTATCTTGTTTTAAAACATACGAGGTGCGATCTTTTAATCCTGTTTCTAAACCTGCATAAGCGTATGATTGAAACCCAAATGCTGTTTTATAAAAATGTGCAGCTTGTTTTGCATTGCCCACATAAAACTCAACATAATCGGTACCTAATAATGGTAAAAAATCTTGAGCACCTTCAAATATTTTTTCTAATCCGTATTCTACATTTTTTATTTCTTGTGCCATTGTATTTTTATTTAGGGTTATTTTATTGCTATTAATTTTTATGTGGCAAATTTATTCTTTTTATTTAAAATCACACTTTTTACAAACGTTTATAATTCAATTAGCATAACACACACATCGTCTACCTGTTCTAAATCAGCTTTCCAGTTTTTAAATGCCGATTGTAGTATGGTTGCTTGTTGCGAAATTGTCTGGTTGTTTGTATCAAGTAAAATTTCATTTAGTTGTTTGTATTTAAATTTTTTACCTTTTGGCCCACCAAACTGATCGGCGTATCCATCAGTAAACGTAAAAAGTTTGTCTCCTTTTTTTAAATATAATTGATGTGTTGTAAATGAATGTTTGGTTATGTATTTACCAATGGGTTGTTTGTTTGCTTTAAATTCTTTTATTTCTGAATTTTCTTTTTCGAGTATCCACAAAGGGTTGTTTGCGCCACTCCACTGTATGTTTATATCATTTGTTTTTAGTGAATCGAGTTTTATAGATAGTAAGGAAATATCCATTCCATCTTTAATTTCATTTTCACTTTTATCAAATGTTTCCTCAACAAGTTCCGATAATTTATCTAATATTTTACCAGTATCGTTTAGTTTAAATTCTTCAACGCATCTATTTAAGCCATTGTTACCAACTACACTAACTAATGCGCCTGGTACGCCGTGGCCAGTACAATCTACAACTGCTAAAAAAATATGTGTTGTGGTTTGATGCAACCAATAAAAATCGCCACTTACAATATCTTTTGGTTTAAATATTACTTCGCATTTAAATGGAAGGCTTGTAATGGTTTTAACAGCAGGTAAAATTGCCGTTTGTATGTATTTAGCGTAATTAATCGAATCTAATATTTCTTTGTTTTTATGCTCAACAATTTCTTTTTGTTTTGATATGATGAAGTTTGCTTTGCGTTTTTGATTGTAGCTTCTAAACACAATTATTATTAAACCCGATAATAAAATTAAAGCAATAAATACGTATGAGGTAAATCGTTTTTGATTTTTAATTTCTGTTTGAGCTATTAGTTGTTTGCTCTCAGCATCTTTTCGTTGTAGTTCTTGTTTTTTTAAAAATTCATATTCTAATTCTTTTTTTAAAATATCGTTTTTATTTTCCTCACCTTCAATTTTTTCTTTAGCTATTAAATATAATGTTTGATAGCCGTATGCATCTTTGTAGTTTTCGTTTAACGAAAACAATTCGCTTAAATTTTTATAGGCCTCTACTTTAATTGCCTCTAAATCATTTTTTTGTGCAATGTGTAATGATTTTAATAAATAATGTTCGGCTTCTTTTTTTTTATTTAAGTCGAGTAGGGTATTGCCAATCTCCAAATAATTATAGGCGTGCCCAATGTTTTCTTCCATTCCAATTAAATAGTTTAACGATTTGTTAAAATAAATTAGTGCCGAATCTTTTTGGTTGGTAAGTTGTAAGTTAATGCCAAGGTTGTGGTTTGCCATAGCCATACCTATAATATTTGTATCGTTTTTATGAATAGCTAACGATTTATTTAAGTACGATTTAGCAGAAACAAATTGATTTAATTTTTGGTAACACGTTGCAATGTTATTGTAGTTTAGCGCTAAGTCGGCCGAATTTTTATTGGCAATATTTACATTAACTGCTTTAAAATAATAAGATAATGCTGTTCTGTATTCTTTAATTTCGGCATAAATTTGACCTATATTATTTTGAATGCCAGCTATTTTAGTTGGTAATTTTAATTCGGTAAATACTTGTAATGCATTTAAGTAATTTTCTAATGCTGCTTTTAGGTTTGATTGATCGCGATTTATTACGCCACGGTAGTTGTATGCATCGGCTATGCCTTTTTTAAAATGGAGTTTTGTTGCTACTAAAAGTGAGCTGTCATTTTTTTTTGATGCTAATTCGTAATTCCCATTATCAATTAATGAGTTTATAAGTTGTAGGTGTTTTGTGTAACTTATGGTGTCGTTTTGAGATTTTGCTTTATAGTTAAAGCACACCAAAAATAAAGCTATGTATAAAAAAAGTTTAA
>JAYSUQ010000173.1:0-11395 GCA_043718985.1 Bacteroidota bacterium
ACCTGAAGGAGACTTTGCAGTAGAGACAAGGGTATTGACTGGCAGTAATATCACCACTTCATCTGAAACCATTATGAAGTCAGCTCATATACTACTTAAAAAATTTCCGGAGATAGAAAAAGTTGTTGGTAAAACAGGAAGTGGAGAAATTCCAACCGACCCAATGACAATGGAAGCATCAGATATGATGATTATTTTGAAAGACAAATCAGAATGGACATCTGCCGATTCTTGGAACGAACTTTCAGAAAAAATGAGTGTAGCATTAAAAGATGTTCCGGGCGTTACTTACAGTTTTCAATATCCTGTTGCCATGCGTTTTAACGAATTAATGACAGGAGCAAAACAAGATGTGGTTTGCAAACTATTTGGCGAAAATTTAGATACACTTTCCAAATACTCAAAACTATTAGGTACCGTAGCAAGTAAAATTGATGGGGCAGAAAATATTTATGTCGAGCATATTGATGGCCTTCCACAATTAATAATTAAATACAAGCGTAATCTAGTAGCTCAATACGGTTTAAATATTCAGGATATAAATAAAGTAGTCAATACAGCATTTGCAGGGCAAAGTAGCGGTTTAATTTTTGAAGATGAAAAGCGCTTTGATTTAGTGGTTCGTTTAGCAGGAGAACAACGAAAGAATTTAGAAGATGTACAAAATTTATTAATACCAACGTCACACGGAACGCAAATACCTTTAAATCAAGTAGCAGAAGTTTCTATTGAAGAAAGTATAAATCAAATTCAAAGAGACGATGCCAAACGTAGAATTATTGTAGGCTTTAATGTTGGCGATAGAGATGTACAAAGTATTATAAATGATTTACAAACACAAATAGAAAAAGACATCAAACTACCAACAGGCTACTATGTAACCTATGGTGGTGCTTTTGAAAATTTGATTGCTGCAAAAAAACGCTTGTCGCTTGCAGTTCCTGTTTCATTATTACTAATATTTCTATTACTTTATTTCGCTTTTAATTCAGTTAAACAAGGATTACTTATATATTCCGCTATTCCCCTTTCAGCAATTGGCGGTATTTTTCTGTTAGCACTTCGAGGCATGCCTTTTAGTATTAGTGCAGGTATTGGTTTTATTGCCTTATTTGGTGTTGCGGTTCTTAATGGCATTGTTTTAATATCCGAATATAATCGGATTAAAAAAGATGGAGAAACAGATTTAAAACAAATTGTATTGCAAGGCACAAAACATCGTTTGCGCCCAGTATTAATGACAGCTTTTGTAGCGTCACTTGGTTTTTTACCAATGGCATTAAGTAACGGCGCAGGAGCAGAAGTTCAACGGCCATTAGCAACCGTTGTAATTGGTGGTTTATTAATTGCAACCTTTCTAACATTGTTTGTTTTACCAGTACTGTATATATTGTTTGAAAAAGGGATAAAAAATAAGCAATTGGCAACTGACAATCAGCAAAAATAAATACAAATTAAATTTTAAAATTATGAGTGCTAAAAATTTTAAAGAAACTACTTTATATAAAAAAGCTTTTACTCAAGCTATGGAAATATTTCAAATTAGTAAATCTTATCCAAAAGAAGAAAAATATTCATTGACAGATCAAGTTAGACGGTCTTCAAGAAGTGTTTGTGCTAATCTTGCAGAAGCATATCGAAAAAAACAATATCCAGCTCACTTTGTCTCAAAATTTTCGGATTGCGATGCGGAAAATTCAGAAACTGGAGTATGGATAGACTTTGCATTAGCTTGTGAATACATTGATGAAAATTCACATAAAATTTTAAAAGAAAGAAATGAAGAAGTTGGAAGACTCATTGCTCACGCTATTAAAAATCCTGAAAAATATTAGTTATGAAAAAGGAAAAACAATTCAAATTGCATATTACCCATTGCCTATTGCTTATTGTGTATTGCCAATTTTCTTTTGCTCAAACTCCAATTTCGCTTCAAGCAGCAATTGATACAGCATTTAAAAATAACTTGTCTTTAAAAAACGAGAAGTTAAATGCTGAATACTATAAGAAATTAAAAAGTTCGGGCATGGATATTCCTCAAACAACTGTTACAGGAGAGTACGGACAAATTAATAGTTTTTATAAGGACACTAAATTTGGAGTTGCTCAAAGTATTAAATTTCCTACTGTTTATGCAAAACAAAAATCTGTTTTAAATGAAGAATGGAAAAACAGTATGCTAAATGTTGCAGTAAAACAAAACGACTTGAAAAAGAACGTCACGCTAGTATTTTACGAATTGATGTATTTACAAGAAAAGAAAAACCTATTGCAACACATTGACAGTGTTTATGTAGTATTTCTTAAAAATACAGACATGCGTTTTAATAAAGGAGAAAGTAATATTCTTGAAAAAACAACAGCCGAAACACAAAGAGGACAAGTAAATCAGCAGTTAAAGCAATTAGAACAGGATTATTATATTGTTCAGTTACAATTAAAACTATTACTTAATTCAAATAACGATTTTACTCCTTCTGAAAAAAACATAAAAATCGAAGGGGTTGCAATTATCGATACATCGGTTATTAAACAGCATCCGTTTATTACTCAATTAAAACAACAGCAACAAATAGGTATTTCAAAGTTTAAATTAGAAAGGTCAAAACTACTTCCCGATTTATTTATTGCTTATAATAATATGAGTATGCGAGGCTTTGGCTCAGATGAAAAATATTATACGGCATCAAGTCGTTTCCAATCCGTTCAGGCAGGCATTGGTTTACCCTTGTTTTTTGGCTCTCAAAAATCTAAAATAAGTGCTTTAAGGATCAATAAAGAAATAGCTGAAAACAACTACTTAAATGGAGTTAAAAACTTGCAATCAGAATATCAGCAGGAATTACTCAATTACACTAAGCATTTAGAAACAGTAACTTATTTTGAAAATACAGCATTAAAAAACGCCGAACTTATTTTAACTACCGCTAATAAGCAGTTTACTAACGGAGAGATTAATTATTTGGAATGGGTATTACTCATCAATCAATCTGTAAGTATAAAAAGCGATTATATAGATGCAGTTAAAAACCTAAATCAAAGTGTTATTCAATTAAATTCATTAACAAATAAATAAAATCAGTATGAAATATCCATCATGCCCGCAAGGCAAATACAAATTAAGATGATGGATAAACCATGTGACAACTAAAAAACAATAACTTAACCATATGAAAAATTATATAATCATAATTGCCATTACACTTTTCACTATCAGTTGCGGTGATACAGAAATAAAAGAAACAGTAATGGAATCTACTACTAACGAGAATATTGTAGAGGCTAACGATGCTCAATTAAAAAGTGCAGGAATTGCAACAGGTAAAGCAGAACAAAAAAACATTTCATCTCTACTAAAAGTAAACGGAGTAATTGATGTGCCGCCACAAAATATGGTTTCAATTAGCGTACCATTAGGAGGTTATCTAAAATCTTCAAAATTATTGCCAGGAATGCACATTAATAAAGGAGAGGTAATTGCTGTAATGGAAGACCAACAATACATTCAAATACAACAAGAGTACCTGACAGCAAAAGCAAATTCGGTATTTACGGAAAGCGAATACAATCGCCAAAAAGAGCTAAACCAAAGTAAAGCAACAAGTGATAAAATGTTTCAAAAAACAGAAGCAGAATATAAAAGCCAACAGATTTTAATTAAGTCATTGTATGAAAAATTAAAACTAATAGGCATTAGTCCCGAAGGATTAAATGAAAATAGTTTATCAAGAGGCATCAATATTTATTCGCCTATTGATGGTTATGTATCAACAGTAAATGTAAATATTGGGAAGTATGTAAGTCCAACAGACATACTGTTTAATATTGTTAATCCTACGGATATTCATCTTGCATTAACAGTATTTGAGAAAGACGTTAATAAATTATTTAACGAACAAAAAGTAATAGCTTATACCAACAATAATTTTGATAAAAAATACAACGCTACAATTATTTTAATTGGAAAAGATTTATCTCAGGAAAGAAGTGTAATTGTGCATTGTCATTTTGACCAATACGATAAAACATTATTACCGGGAATGTTTATGAACGGAGAGATTGAAATTAAAAGTAATAATGGTTTTGTAATCCCCGAAAATGCAGTTGTAACTTTTGAAGGAAAGCAATTTGTATTTACCGAAAAAACCAAAACTACATTTGAATTAACAGAAGTAACAACAGGAAATACAGAAAATGGATTATTGGAAATATCATCGAATAAAATAGATCTTGGTTCAAAAAACATAGTTACGAAAGGAGCTTATGATTTACTAATGAAAATGAAAAACACTGAGGAGTAATCCTTCATTTTAAATAAGTATTAAAAGCAACAAAAGAACATCCAGAAGAAATTAAACGAAAAATACTGCATTTTAATATTTAATAATACTTGTATTTTAGTGATAAAATCGTGAATAACTCTATTTGTTTATATAATCTTAAGCCATTAAATTTACCACACATTTTAAATTAAGTATAAATGAAAAACATAACAGTTATAGGCAGCGGTACAATGGGTAATGGTATTGCGCACGTATTTGCACAATTTGGATATTTGGTTAACCTTGTAGATATTAACGAAATAGCATTACAAAAAGCATTAGCTACAATTGCAAAAAACATAGATAGACAAGTTGCTAAAGGTACGGTTACCGAAGCCGATAAAACAGCAACATTAGCAAATATTAAAACCTTTACAAAGCTTGAAGATGCTGTGAAAAATGCCGATTTAGTAGTTGAAGCAGCTAGCGAAAACTTAACCGTTAAGTTGGCCATTTTTAAACAATTAGATGAAGTTTGCCCGCCACACACCATTTTAGCAAGTAACACCTCTTCTATATCAATAACTCAAATTGCTGCTGTTACTAAACGTGCCGATAAAGTTATTGGCATGCATTTTATGAACCCAGTGCCTGTAATGAAATTAATTGAGGTTATTCGCGGCTACTCTACCAGCAACGAGGTATGTAACTTAATTATGGAAACTTCTAAAAAATTAAATAAAGTACCAACAGAAGTGAACGATTACCCTGGTTTTGTTGCAAACAAAATTTTAATGCCTATGATAAACGAAGCCATTATAACTTTATACGAAGGTGTTGCAGGTGTTGAAGAAATAGATACTGTAATGAAATTAGGAATGGCCCACCCAATGGGACCTTTACAATTAGCCGATTTTATTGGTTTAGATGTTTGCTTAAATATTTTAAAAGTATTACAAGATGGTTTTGGCAACCCTAAATACGCTGCTTGCCCATTATTGGTAAATATGGTAACTGCTGGGCATTTAGGTGTTAAAAGTGGCAAAGGTTTTTACGATTACTCAACTGCAACAAAAGAATTAGTGTTAGCCGATAGATTTAAAAAAAATAACTTAAGTAATTTAGTTTAAAAATAATGCCTAGCCCTTCGGTTTTTGATATTGAGTTTCCTGCAATTAAAACTGCTGGCGTTTATTATTTTAATACCTCGTCGGGCTTAAGGTACGAGGTTCGTTTTGGTCGTAGGCAAGATAACATATTACACTCTACCATTGTGTTTGGTGTAATAAATGATGAGTTTGATGGCGAAGAATATGTAACAACAAATCGTGGCGAAGTTTATAAGGTAATGAACACAATTGTTTTAATTTGTAAAGATTTTATGATCCATCACGATAAAGTAAATATTTACGAATTTAATGCTATTGATAGGGACGAGGAAGAAATAAAAAATTCAAAAAATAATATAAAAGGTAATGCCCGATTAAAATTATATAAACGATATTTACCAAAAATTTTTGAAAAAGAATGGCATTTTAATTTTGAAGGCAACAATGCCGTTGTATCAAAACACTAATTAAAAACTTATAACTATAAAATGGCTGTATATAAATTTAAAATAATTGTAGAAGATAACGACGAAATTTACAGAGAAATAGAAATTTTATCGGGGCAAACCTTTGCCGATTTTCACGCAATTTTGCAAGAAGCATTTTTATTTGACAATAAACACGCAGCCTCTTTTTTTGTAAGTGATGATTATTGGCGTAAAGATCAAGAAATAACATTGCGCGAAGCCGATTTACCTTTAGATGACTACGAAATTAAACATAACGTTGCTCCCAAAAAATTAATGTCGGCAACAAAAATTGCAAAATTTATTGAGCAACCTCGCCAACGATTTATGTACGTTTTTGACCCTGTTGTTAAATGGGCTTTTTGTATTGAATTAATGAAAATATTACCCGACAACCCAGCTACAAAACACCCTGCAATTGTAAAATCGTTGGGCACTGCACCAAAACAATACAAAACAATTAAAGTTATTGCCGATGAAGATGATTTAGACGGTGGTACATTATCTGTAATAAACGAAGCCGAAGTTGAAGAAAGTGAAATTTATAAAGCAATAAAAAATGATACTAATGGCATTGATGCTGGCGATTTAAACCATTTAGAGGGAGAAGAAGGTGAAGATTTAGATTCAGATTCGGGCCAAGGCGATGATGACGATATGGGCGATAACGACGATGATGACGAATTTGGAGGTTATGGCGATAGTGCCGAAAGAGACGAAGATTAATAATTTAATAAAAAAATAAAACCAAAATGGAATCAGTAGAAAAAGCAAATGCACATTATGCTACACAGCTTAACGATTGGATTACTCAAGAAAAAGCTGCAATTGAGTTAATTGGAACAATAGGAAAACTATGGTTCGAAAAATCAATCGAATTAATATTATTTCGAAACCAGTTAGTAGATAGAAGCGCGAGCGAAATTATGAACTTGCATTTATATGCAAAAAACATTGTTAAAAAAACAATTTTAGTAAATGATACGCTAGCAATAGCAAACGAAATATTAAGTGCCGATGTTTGCCCATCGCGTATTGATATTGGAAAATTAGCATTTGAATACCAACAAGAAAAAACAAATCACACATCAATAGCCAATTTTGTTGGTAATAAACTAAACGATTTAATTGGCACTAAAACAACCATTACACCTGTAGATGTAGTATTGTATGGCTTTGGCCGCATTGGCCGATTAGCAGCGCGCGAGTTAATATCGCAAGCAGGAAAAGGTGAGCAGTTACGTTTGCGTGCTATTGTTACTCGTGGTAGTAGCGATGATGATATTGTAAAACGAGCCGATTTACTTAGAACAGATTCTGTACATGGAAATTTTCCAGGAACAGTAATTGAAGATTTAGAAAACAAAGCATTAATTATTAACGGGCATACCGTGCATATGATTGATGCTAAAAACCCCGAAGACGTTGATTATACAATTTATGGTATTAATAACGCATTGTTAATTGATAACACTGGTGTGTTTAGAGATGATGTAGAATTAGGGCGACATTTAAAAGCAAAAGGAATAGCAAAAGTTTTATTAACAGCACCAGCAAGTGGTAATGTACCTAATGTAGTGCACGGTGTTAATCACGGCACAATTGATTTAAAAACACAAAAAATATTTTCGGCTGCATCGTGTACAACAAATGCAATTATGCCAATTTTACATGTAATTGATACCGAATTAGGAATTGAAAAAGGACATATTGAAACAGTACACTCATACACAAACGATCAAAATTTATTAGATAATTACCATAAAAAATACCGTCGTGGTCGCTCGGCAGCATTAAACATGGTAATTACCGAAACTGGTGCAGAAAGCGCATTAAAAAAAGTATTGCCTCACTTATCAGGTAAATTTACAGCAAACTCGGTACGTGTACCCACACCAAACGTATCGTTAGCTATTTTAAATTTAAATATTAATAAAGAAGTTACTCGCGATGAGGTTAATGAAATTATTCGCAAATACGCATTAAACGGAGCCTTGGTTGAGCAAATTCAATACGCATTTAGTAACGAATTAGTATCGAGTGATATTATTGGTAATCCTTGCCCATCGGTATTTGATAGTAATGCCACTATTATATCGCCCGATAAAAAAAGCATTGTATTGTATGTTTGGTACGATAACGAATACGGTTACACTCGCCAGGTAGTGCGATTTGCAAAACACATTGCAGAAGTGCGTAGGGCAATTTACTACTAATAACAAAAGCTATTAAAGGCTTAAAATTTTTCGTAAATATTATTACACATTACGGTAACTGATTTTTTTCAGTTACCGTTTTTGTTTTACAAAAAATTTACACTTAAAAGCAAACTAATTAAATTCGATAAACACTATTTTTAATACTCATTAATTTTAGTAAATTAGATTAACAAAAAAACAGTACACATGAAAAAACATTTACTATTTGCATTTATAATTCCATTAGTTATTAAAGCCCAAATACCAGTTGGTTATTATAACACAGCGCAAGGTTTAACTGGCCAACCATTATTTTCGGCATTACATTATATTATTGATAACCACACTCAGGTTTCGTATGCTGGCTTATGGAATTCTTATCCAAAAACAGATAGAAAACCCGATGGTAAAGTTTGGGATATTTATACCGATATACCATTAGCTACCCCAGTGTATACATTTGCGTTTATAACCGATCAATGCGGAAATTATGCGGTAGAAGGCGATTGTTACAATCGCGAACATAGTTGGCCACAAAGTTGGTTTAATTCGTTAAGTGGCCCTGTATCCGATATGTTTCACATTTATCCAACCGATGGAAAAGTTAATGGTGTACGTAGTAACTATCCTTATGGTAATGTGAGCGCACCAACCTACACTAGTTCAAATGGAGGTAAACTTGGTGGTTGTACTAATTTAGGTTACACACAAACTGTTTTTGAACCTATTGATGAATATAAAGGTGATTTAGCAAGGGGATATTTTTATATGAGTACACGCTATTTTACCGAAGATGGTGGTTGGAGTTCATCAACCGCAACAAACAAATCGGTTATATTACCTTGGCAAATAAATGTGTTGCTACAATGGCATCATCAAGACCCTGTTAGTGCAAAAGAAATTGCTCGTAATGATACCATCTATAAACGCTATCAACATAACCGTAATCCGTTTATTGATAACCCGCAATGGGCCGATAGCATTTGGACTGAAGACATAACAGTTTTTGTTGCAGAACATGAATTAGCGAACACTGTATCGCTTTATCCTAACCCAGCAACAAATGAGTTTTATTTAATTAACCAATCGCAATTAAACACACAGCAACTACAAGTACAAATTACAAATATTGCAGGGCAAGTTATAGAAAATAAAGAACTTGAGTTTAATAAATCATTAATTATAGATTGTAGTGTTTGGGAGCAAGGAATTTATTTTATAAAAATTAAAAATGATAATGCTATTAGTAATTTGCGGTTTATAAAACAGTAAATTTCAAATTTTATTTCGCGGATGGTAACTCAAAATATTTTCACGTAAAAAATGTTGATCTAAATGAGTGTAAATTTCGGTAGTTGTAATACTTTCGTGACCTAACATTTCTTGCACTGCACGCAAATCGGCCCCACCCTCAACTAAATGTGTTGCAAACGAATGCCGAAAGGTGTGCGGACTTAACACTTTTTTAAACCCAGCTAAATTTCCCAAATCTTTTAAAACATAAAAAACCATTTGTCTTGATATTGGCGAACCGCGCTTACTTAAAAAAATAAAATCATTGTTGTTTTTTTTTATTTTAATATGAATGCGAGTATGATCAATATAATTATTAATTAATTTTATGGCATTGTTTCCAATTGGCACAAGTCTTTGTTTATCACCTTTGCCAATAATTTTTAAAAAACCATCAGTAAAAAAAGTATCACTTATTTTAAGCGAAATTAATTCGGAAACACGCAAACCACAACTATACATTGTTTCGAGCATTGCAATGTTGCGTTCGCCTTCATCTGTTCCTCTATCAATTAAGGATAGCATTAAATCTATCTCTTCAACACTTAAATAAACTGGTAATTTTCGTTTTATGCGAGGGGTTTCAATTAATTCGGCAGGGTTTAATTGAATGTAGTTTTCTAAAATTAAAAACTTAAAAAAATGCTTAACACCTGATACGATGCGAGATTGCGTTGTTTCTGTAAAATTAAAATCGGCAATGTATTTTAAAAAATGTTGTAATTGTTTAGTAGTAACGTTTTCGGGCTTTTTTTTCGGATATTCTTTATCAATAAATTTAAGTAATTTAAATATGTCGGTATTATAAGCTTCTATCGTATTTTTGGATAACGATTTTTCGCTCAACAAATAATACTTAAAATCTGCAATATATGTTTTCCAACTATTCAATTAATTGTAACTTTAATAAAATTATAAATTATACAAAGTGTTAAAGATAGCAATAATCAATGGTCCAAATTTGAATCTTTTAGGTTTAAGAGAAACAACAATTTATGGGGATACAACGTTCGAAAATTATTACGCATCGCTTCAACTACTTTATCCGCAAATTTTATTTAGCTATTATCAAAGCAATGTAGAGGGCGAGTTAATAAACCAACTGCATCAAATAGGCTTTAATAGCGATGGTATTATTATAAACGCTGGGGCTTATACCCACACATCTATTGCCCTTGCCGATGCTATTGCAGCTATTAAAACGCCAGTTGTTGAAGTTCATATAAGTAATGTTTTTGCAAGAGAAAATTATCGGCATGTTTCGTATTTAGGCAAACATTGCATTGGTAGCATTAGTGGTTTTGGGCTAATGAGCTATAATTTAGCTATTGATTGTTTTTTAAAAAAATAAGTTTTAATTTGCCCTTATATCATCAACAAAAATGCCTTTAACGTTTGCCAAAAAACAAGTTCAGAAATTGAAACGAGTAATCGGCGGCGTGTTAGTTTATCAAGAGATAAAAAATTAAACTCAGTTTGATTTTAATTTCCCGCCAAAATTGTAAAAAAAATACACTTTTGGCGAATAATCAGTTTTATCTAACTAAATAAATCATCCATAGTTAATGCATTTTGTATTGCAGATTGGCTGTACTGATTGTTTACCAAGCCAAATGTTGTAATCATAGTTAAAAAAACAGCCTTATTAGTTTTAGTCGCATTTTTAAAGGCTGCTACTTTATTTCGCAATATCATATCGTAACTTTTTGTGATGGTAACGGGGTTAGTGTAAAACTTTAATTCACATAAATTTATTACCCTATCATTTCTATCAATTACTAAATCTACTTGCGCACCTTTAGTTTTGGCAGTTCCTTTTAATTGCCATGTAAAAGCGTTACTCATTATGCCTCCAATTTTTAAAGCATTTATAATTTGCTGTTCATGCTGTATGCACACCTGTTCAAATGCTAAACCCTGCCAAGTTTTTATGGCTTGGTCGTTTATACGACTTTGCCAGTTATACTTAGCGTTTTTTGTAATTGGCTCAATAAATTTTAAATAAAATAGAGTGTAAAAATCCGAAATGTAATACGTTTTTTTTGAAGATCTAATTCCAAATTCTG
>JAYSUQ010000174.1:0-11346 GCA_043718985.1 Bacteroidota bacterium
TATTTAGAAATATTTATAGCTTTGTAAAAACCAACGTATTAATTATAAATTAACTACCATGAAAAACTTAACCATTAGCATTTTATTTTTAACACTTGCATTTGTAGCTTGTAAAAAAAAGGACGGTGCTGAGCCACAAAAAAATGTAGCCCCCACAACAACAGGTAGTAGTGCAAATGTATTTGGTTCGTTTCAATCTAGCTATAGCATTCGCGATTATGGCTTAGGGTCATTGGTTAGTGATAGCAATATATTTGTAACTTTTTACGAAACGCCACAATCAACCACATTGCCCGTAAATATTAGCGGTGGCACTGTAACAGTTAACACACAAACATTAACCTACACCACGCCTTATAATTCGTATTTAATAACTGGCCCAGCAAGTTTAAACCCCTTAAACATAAGTGCTACTGGCGCAGGCACCGTAGCTGCGTTTAATTATAGTTACACTGCAGTGTACCCAAGCTGCAACCCAATAACTATTGCCGATACAGTAACCATTGCTAACGGACTAACATTTAACATAACAAACATTGCAAATGTAAACGTAACAAATGTTAGCATTTACATAAATGGCATTAGTAAACAAGTACCCATTAATGGCACAACGTGTATGGTTGCATTTACAGCAAGCGAACTGGCAGGCTTAACAACTAACCAACAGCAAGTTATAAATGTGTTTTTATATAATTTTTTACCCAATGCCGTTGTTGGTAATGTGGAGTACACGCGCAGTACATCGTTTTCGTTTTACAAACACGCTTATTTTAAATAGATAAAAACAATCACTTCAAAAAACCTATCTATCGCTAACAAGCAAATCGGGCAATATAAAAGTATTATCTATTTAATAATATATAATTGTTAAACACAAACCTGTAGTTCGCTCTTTAATAAAGTTAAAACTTTATAAAAACTAATTTACGCCCAGTTTATATGGTCTTGTGAGGTGTTAAAAAAAGAAACAATCTTAACAACACGTTCTTTTTCAAATAATTCAAAAAATATTAAAAAAGGAAATTTGTTTAAAGGCAAAGCTCTGTAATGCTTGCTACGAATTTGATAGAAAGGATTTGCTTTTAAAGCGGCGTATGCCTGTTCAACATCTTTTAGTAAATTAATTAACACGTTAATATCTTCAGTAACATTGGAGTAATAATCAAAAGCGGCATCTATTTCATTTTGAGCCTCTGGTTCAACAACAATTTTATATGCCATACTTTTTTTTGAGTTGTTTAATAGACTCGTTAACTGGTATACAGTTTTCAATTGGTGTTTTACTTCGTTTATCAAGCACCTTAATTTGTTGTTCCGATAACACAAAATCAGAATTAACATCAATATATTCTAAAGCATTCATTTGCATTAATTGTTCAATAATAGTAGCAGCGTGTGCGTCTTTAATGCGGATAGTTCTAATAGTGTTTAACATAATAAATAAGGTTAAATAGTGTATGCGTATTGTATCTTAAAATCATTGATGTAGAGATTCTGGGTTTTAGAAGTAGGTTTAATTATTTAACACAAAAATACCTAAAAAACATAATGTTGCCGTCTTTTTAGTGAAGTAAAACTAAATTTTGTTACTTTTTTATGGTGCAGTATTATACTAACACAAATCTGTTTAAAACATAGCGTATGGTTTAATTTATTCGTCGTTTTGTAACCTAAATTCGTGTAATTAAAATTTAACCTATGTTATCATTCATTCTTCAAATATCAAACGCAGTAACTACTGCCGTTGCCGATAGTTTAGCTGTGCAACCATCAGTAACGGGCATTCAAACCGCTACCGAACTACCTCCAAACGAAATATCATTATTTAGTATGGTAGCAAAGGGCGGCGTAATTATGATACCGTTAGCCATTATGTTATTGTTAACCATTTATGTTTTAATTGAACGGTTAATTACAATTAGTAAAGCCTCAAAAAAAACAGACACGCTAATTGCTAGTGTTAAAGATATGATTAGCAATGGTAACTTAAAAGGTGCTCGCGAATTGTGCAAATCGGTTAACACTCCCGAATCGCTGATGTTAGAGCAGGGCGTATCGCGAATAGGACAAAGCATGCAAGAAATTCGTGAGGCAATGGATAAAAGTGGATCTGCTGAATTAGCACGACTCGAAAAAAACTTAAGTATATTAAACATTACGGGTCGCATTGCACCAATGTTTGGTTTTATTGGAACCATAATAGGTGTTATTAAAATATTTTACGACATATCGTTGGCTAAAACCGTCGAAATAGAAGTTATCTCATCGGGCCTATATCAAAAAATGATTACATCGTGCGGTGGCCTAGTTGTTGGTGTTTTAGCATTTATAGCCTTTCATTGGTTAAATACTCGCATCGATAAATTATCCCATCGAATGGAAGAAACTCAAATTAAATTTTTAGATATTTTAAACGAACCATCTAAGTAATTATAAATGTTAAGTTTTAAATTTAATTAGCATTTTACACCCAACATTTAAAATTACAGAAAATGGGATTACGAAAAAAGGCGCATCGCGAGGCAGAAGTAAGTACAGATTCGTTAAACGACATCATGTTTTTTTTACTGTTGTTTTTTTTAATATTATCTACAATGGTAAGCCCAAATGCCATTAAAGTTAATTTGCCAAGCTCAAAAAACAACCGACCAATTGATAACGAAAAAAAGCCAATACACTTAGCGGTAACTATAGATCATAAATATTATGTAGATGCAAAAGAAGTATCGTTTGGAGATTTAGAAACAGTGTTAACCGAAAAAATTGCTGGCAGAACTGAACCCGCAGTTGTTATACACGTTGATAAAGATTTATTGTATCAAGATTTTATTGATATGATGCAAATTGGTGATCGTTTAAAATGTAAGATGATTTGTGCAACACAACCATCAAACGGAAAGTAAAACATGCGTTTAAGTAAAACCGAACAAAATAAAAACAAAATAATAGCGCTTAGTTTTTCTTTAGCGGTATTTGTGGCGTTATTACTTTTTTTAATTTGGTATACGATGATTACACCAAACCCACCATTTCCATTATCGGGTGGTGGCGGTGGCACCGAAATTAATTTTGGAACCTATAATGAAGGAACAGGTAATGTAGAAAACGATGGCATTGGAGATGCAACAAGTGTGGTTGATAAAACAGAGGTGATGCCACCAACACCAAACGAAAATCATGAAAACATTTTAACGAGCGAAACGGGCGAAGATGTGCAAATAAAAGAAACAAAACCGACGATAGAAAACCACCAAACCGTTATAACACCGACTAAACCAATAGTTGTAGTAAAACCAAAAACTGCAGCCGAAATATTAGCCGAAAAATTTAATAAAAACAAAGGTAAAAATGGCGGCGGCGATGGCAATAGTGGCCACGCTGGTAATGATGGCAGCCCAGATGGAAACCCTAACACAAACGGAACAGGCGGTACTGGCGGTGGCACAGGTGGTGGCGATGGAAATGGCAATGGCCCAGGAAAAGGCCCAGGCAATGGCGGTTATGGTTTTAGTTTATCGGGTAGGGCAGTAGTAACACCACCGCCTTTAAGTAAAGATACAAAAGAAGAAGGGCGCGTAGTAGTTGAAATTACCGTTGATAAAACTGGAAAAGTAATTAAAGCCGACCCTAACGGGCGAGGCACAACAACTAATAGCGCCATATTAAAAGCTAAAGCACGGCAGGCCGCACTAGCAACAAAGTTTAATGTAAGTGGCGATTTTGAAGAACAAAAAGGCACAATTACTATCGTGTTTAGTTTTTAAATAAATAGTTATTCTTAGTATAACCAACTCAATAACTAACAAGCGTGTTTATCTAATATCAAAATTAAAAAAGATAAAATGACTTACGATAAAACAGTAGACTATTTATTTTCTAAACTACCAATGTATCAGCGCATTGGCCAAGCAGCCTATAAAGCTAATTTAAACAACACTATTGCAATTTGTAACACATTAGGCAACCCACAAAAAAACATTAAAACAATACACGTTGCTGGCACAAACGGCAAGGGTTCCTCGTCGCATATGTTGGCAGCTATTTTGCAACAAGCTGGTTATAAAACAGGCTTATACACATCGCCTCATTTAGTAGATTTTAGAGAGCGAATTAAAATTAATGGCAAACAAATTTCGAAGGTAGATGTGGTTAGTTTTGTTAATACATATCAATCAAAATTTGAATGCATTGAACCTTCTTTTTTTGAATGGACGGTTGGTTTAGCGTTTCATTATTTTGAACAGCAAGAAGTTGATATAGCTGTTATTGAAGTTGGTTTAGGGGGAAGGCTAGACTCGACTAACATCATAAAGCCCGAAGCGTGTTTAATTACAAACATAAGTTACGACCACACCAATTTATTAGGCAACACATTACAACTAATTGCTACCGAAAAAGCTGGCATAATAAAACCACGTACACCTGTTACCATTAGCCAAACTCAGTTAGAGGTGATGACTGTTTTTAATAACAAAGCAACCGAACTAAAAGCACCCATTGTGTTTGCCGACAAAGTTTTTAAAATTATAAAACATACGTATAGTAATGAATTTTTAGAACTCGAAATTTTAAATAAAAACAATAATACTAAGCACATTTACCAATTAGATGTTTTAGGTAGTTACCAATTAAATAATGTGTTAGGTGTTTTAAACACGATAGATTTTTTAAAACAAAAAGGATTTATAATTGACGAAGACGCAATAAAAAACGGATTAAAACAAATTAAAAAACTAACAGGCTTACAAGGCCGGTGGCAAACTATTTGCTTAAAGCCACTAATTATATGTGATACAGGGCATAACGAAGATGGTATTAAAATGGTTTTACAAAACCTAAGCCGCTATAACTACAAACAGTTACATATAGTGTTGGGTGTTGTTAATGACAAAGACATTATTAAAATTTTAAAACTATTACCTAAAGATGCTGTTTATTATTTTTGCAAGGCATCAATACCGCGCGCGTTAAACGAAAAAGAGTTGCAAGCGAGTGCAACTAATGTAGGGCTTAACGGCAAGGTGTTTAGCACCGTGACTGAGGCGCTAGATAAAGCAAAAAAACAAGCCAAATTAAACGATTTAATTTTTGTAGGCGGTAGTACATTTACGGTAGCCGATGCAATTGCAAATTTATAAAGATACACAATGACGGTTAATTTTATTAATGCCCAACAATCAGATTTAAATAAAATTGTAGCAACATACAACGCAACAATCCCCTCGCGATTAGTTACCGCCGATTTAGAACCAGTAAGCGTTGACAGTAAACAACAATGGTTTGACAACCACAACCAAACCAACCGACCACTTTGGCTTGTTGAGGTAAACAATGTGTATTGCGGATGGATGAGCTTTAATTCGTTTTACGGCAGACCGGCCTATAATGGTACGGTTGAGGTAAGCATTTATTTAGAAGAAAGTGCTCGAGGCAAAGGGCTTGGCAAAGCTTGTTTACAAAAGGCCTTTGATGCGTGTGCAGATTTAGAAATTAAAACGTTGTTAGGATTTATTTTTGATCACAATGAGCCTAGCTTGCAATTATTTTATAAAATGGGTTTTGCAAAATGGGCACATTTACCAAACATAGCAAATATGATTGATGCCGAAAGAGGATTAATTATTTTAGGAAAGAGGATTGATTAGCTTTTTTTATTCATAACCTCAGTTTGCACTTTAATAGATTCGTCGTGCAGTAACTGACATATTTTTTCGACAAAAATTTCTGACAGACCAATTTTTTGAGCCCATTGTGAGCGAGTGTGTAAAATTTGTTGCCACCGCTGTAATTGAAAAATAGTTATGTTATTTTCTTTTTTATAATTGCCAATTTGTGTGATAACGTTTTGGCGCTTTTTCAAAACGTTTAATAATTCATCATCAATTTCATCAATAATATTTCGGTATTGCAACAGCGTATTTACACAATCAGTATCTACAGATGTTGCGCTGCGCACAATTAAATTCTTTAATAGCTCAGCTAAATCAATTGGGGTTAATTGTTGTTGCGCATCACTTAACGCAACGCTTGGGTTAATGTGCGCCTCTATCATTAAACCATTCATGCCTAAATCTAAAGCCTTTTGTGCAACACTAGCAATAAGCTCTCTGTTGCCACAAATATGACTAGGGTCGCAAATAATAGGCAATTGTGGCAATAGTGTTTTTAATTCAATTGCTATTTCCCACAATGGTTTGTTTCTGTATTTTGTTTTTCCTGCATAATAAAAACCTCGGTGTATGGCAGCTAGTTTTGTAATACCAGCATTGGCAACACGTTCAATAGCTCCAAGCCACAACTGCACATCGGCATGTATGGGGTTTTTTATAAACACAGGTATATCAACCCCTTTAAGCACATCGGCAATTTCTTGCACGCTAAAAGGGTTTCCGGTAGTGCGCGCACCAATCCACAAAGCATCAACGCCATGTTTTAATGCAAGTTGTGTGTGTTGCGCATTGGCAACCTCTACACATGTTTTTAAACCATATTGTTGTTGCACCTTTGTAAGCCAAGGCAAACCTTTTTCTCCAACCCCTTCAAAGGCGTTAGGGCGCGTGCGTGGTTTCCATATACCAGCTCTAAATAATGTTAGTTGTTTTATTTTTGCCAATTGGCAAGCTGTTTGCAAAACCTGTTCTTCGGTTTCGGCACCACAAGGCCCAGCAATTAATATGGGCTCGTGTGCATTGGCAATCCAATTATTTAAAGGTGTTATGTTCACAACAGGTTAGTACAAATATAGGTTGTTTTGCACCTTAAATATAATGTTATAAAACGTTTTTTTATAGTTAATCTTTTAAATTTTAAACAATAGCTGCGCGGTTGCTATATTAGGCTGCTTTGTTTTTGCCTTCATTTTGTTAAGCGTTTAATGTGCGCAAGGCACCACGTTTTCACTTTTACGCAAACAAAAAGCTTGAGAGGTTAGGTTTGGAATTTTGCAAACCGTTACAAATTTTTAATACACATCCAAGCTAATAAGCCACTCGAAATTTCTAAAGCATCTTCATCAATATTAAATGTTGCTGTGTGCACGCCGGCTGTTATGCCTTTTTCTGTATTGCCTGTTCCTAATCTAAAAAAGCAACTAGGCACTTGTTGAGTTATATATGCAAAATCTTCGGCAGTCATTCGCAACGGTAGTTCTTCTACACTTTCTTGTCCTAAATAATCAATTGCCGCTTGTTTGCAAACAAGGGTTGTTGCCGCATCGTTTATTAAAAAAGGATAGCCATCAACAATGTTTATTTGTGCTTTTGTGTTATAAGTTTCACAAACTACGTTTATAATTTCGGTAAGTTGTTTTTTTATTGTTAGTCGCCAAGCCTCATTCATTGTGCGAATTGTACCGGCAATATAAACGCTTTCGGCAATTACATTGGTGGCACCATTAGCTTCAATTTTACCAAATGCAATAACGGTTGGCAGGTTGTTTTGCGTGTTGCGCGCAACTCCATCATCATCTATTACAAATTTAAATTGTTCTTCAACTTGCTTAATTATAGTAGCTGCGCTTATTATGGGATTAATGTAATCGGCTGGCATGGCTGCATGGCCTCCTTTGCCAGTAATGGTAATGTGTACCTCATCGGTACTTGCCATATACATGCCACTTTTAAAGCCAACTTTACCAACCTCCATACTAGGAAAAACATGTTGCGCTATGGCTAAATTTACGGTTGGATTTTTTAAAACATTTTCGTTTATCATTAACGATGCCCCTCCAGGTAAAACCTCTTCGCCTGGCTGAAACATGATTTTAACCGTACCCTCAAAATCATGTTTTAGTTGCTTTAAAATTATTGCGGCTCCTAAAACTGCAGCGCTATGCGCATCGTGCCCGCAAGCATGCATTACCCCTTTGTTTTGCGATGCGTAACTTATTTCGTTTTTTTCTTCAATGGGTAAGGCGTCCATATCGGCACGCAACAAAATTGTTTTTTTTGTGGGATTGTTACCTTCAATAATAGCTACAATACCTGTTTTAACTATAGTAGATTTATAGCTAATTTGATGTTCATCTAAAATTGAACAGATATACGCCGATGTGCTAAATTCATTAAACGATAATTCGGGATGTTGGTGCAAATGCCTGCGAATGGCTATAACGTTATCGCTGTTTTTTTTTGCTAAAGCTTTTATTGTATTTAATAAATTCATTATTTTTTATTAAGCAAATTCATATCACGCATTGCTTGATTTTGCGTAATTTTTTCGATTGCTTTATCTAGCAACTCTTTAAATTTTGTTGGGTGTTTTGAGTAAAACACTAACGACGAATCAAAACTTGCGCGTGTTACATTATGATCTTTAAAAGGATTAAAAGCATATACCGTGTCAAACTGCTGACCTTGCACGTTTTTAATATTTAAACCACTAATACTTTCGGCCATATAAACATCCGATAATATTAACGTAAACTCATCTTCATTAATTATATTTTGAGGCCTGTTATAATCATCACCCCCAACACGGCAAGTAGATAATAAACAAGCAACTAATAGCCCTATTATAAAACGCATAAATTTAACTGGTGTAAATTAATTAACGCAAATTTAATCATAAATAAACTAGTTGTGTTGCAAAATTATTGGTTCAAAAAAAACCTCATCAAATTAATGATGAGGTTTTTTTTAATTATTTAAATTGTTAGTATTATTTACTAATTACAATTTTTTTAGTTATCGCTTTATTATTTTCAGATTGTATAAGCATATAATAAACACCATTTGGCAAGTTCGATAAATCGATTGCTTGGTTTTCGGTAATACCTTTGATTTTTATGTTATTGGCAACCGTTTGCCCTATTGCATTAACTACTGATATGCTTGTGTTAGCATTAACCGAAACGTTAGTTAACATTAAATTAAATAATCCGTTTGATGGATTTGGGTTTACAGATACATTTGGCAAACTACTTTCTAAATTGTGCAAGCCAACCGAAGTGCTGTAATCAATATTAATATTATCTAAAAACAAATTATTACCATAACCACTACGCGATTCAAACTTAACATACACACCACTTAGGCCAGCATATGGTGTTAACATAATACTATCTCTTCTCCATTGCGTATTGGCAGTTGGTGCAAATGCGGCTGTTGAAACTGTTGTAACGGTTTGTAGTTGTGTGCCTCCTTTGGTGTAAATTCTGTTCCAAGTACCACCACAATTTAATGATACGTAAATATTTAAACTATCAATATCAGTAGTGCTATAACGACGGTGCGATACATCAAACTTTAATTTTAAGCTTGAGTTAGCCGCACTAAAATCAAGGTAAGGCGAGCGTAGCGCATCCTTTTGCCCATTAATATCGTTGTTTCCAGCAAAGTTATCCATTTTGGCAACTGCTGTACTGCCTGCTGTTAAGCCAGTTGTATTAGCAAACCTTGTCCAAGTAAATAACGCATCTAACGTGTTTGTTTTTTGCAAGGCCCAACCTGCTGGTGGAAATGTTGTGTTTTCAAAGTTTTCTGTAAACGGTAATCCTGTTCCTACAGATGATGAAGTAATTGTGAAAGATGAAGATCCGCCGTCGTTAGTTGCGTTACTATCTGTGCCGCCATTTGGCGATGTTACCCATACCGAAAATGAATGAGCTGCTGCCGATAAGCCTGTAAAACTAGTTAATGAAACGTTTGTTGTTGCCAACGATGCCAAATTACCTGTCCAGGCAAATGTTTGAGCAGCGCCGCCATCAATATTATAATTAATTGTTGCTGTTGTTAGTACAGTTACTCCCATGTTTTTTAAAACTACAGTTGTTAAAACGCTGTTGGTGCAAGACGATGAGCCATTAACTGGTGAAACAACGCTAAACATACTTGCATCTAAAGTGCCAAGTGTTACTGGCGTGCATGCGTTTGATGACTGTAAAACATTCCATGGTGCTGTATTAAGAACTGCTTCCATACGCGTTACTTGATTTGCAGTAAACATATTCATTGCTGCATCATCTGTATAATCCATATAATTCATAAACATATCGCCATTAACATTGGTAACACTTGCGCCAGCAACACCATCGGGGCGCGTGCAAGTGTTTGCTTGAAATGGATAGGTTGGTACGCCATAATTGCAACCTGCGGGGTTGTTAGTGCCACCTCTTTGCGGAGGAGTGTCAATTACACCATCCGAGGCACCACACTGGCCATTGTCGCCCCAAATATGAAATAAATTGAAACAGTGTCCAAATTCGTGCGTTCCTGTTCTGCCTAAATCAAAAGGAGATTGTGCGCTACCGCCACTGCCCGAATAATTATATTGTAACACCAAACCCCAAGTGTTGCTTATGTTGGTTGTAGGAAACTCGCCATAACCTAAAATACCACCACCAATATTACAAATCCAAATATTAATATAACGTGTTACATCCCACGAATCTACACCACCCTGTGCGGTTGATTTTACTTTATCACTTGTGCCAAAAGATGTAACCGTTGTTGATTTATAATCTACACCCGATGTTGGATTGCCTTGTGGGTCGCGTTGAGCTAAGCAAAAACGAATGTTTGCTCCAGCCGCTACTGCTTGAAAAGGAGTTGGGGTATTAGCAGCATCGGCATTTAAGCGTGCAAAATCGTCGTTTAATACTTGTACTTGAGAGGCTGCCTGCGAAAGCGAAATACTTTGTGTTGCATTTGCATAAACCACATGCACAACCACAGGTACTGTAACAATTGCTACTGCTGCTAGTTTGCCTTGTGCTTTATCGTTTAAAAACTTTGTGGTTTGAGCTTGGTATTCGTTAAAGGCCTGTTCGTAGCCTTTGCGTGTTTGTATTAAATAGTTATGGTGTTCCATATCGGCACAGTTACGCTTGGTAACTTGTGCAAATGTTGTAGCCGATAAAGCAACAACTGCCGAAATTGAAAGTAATATTTTTTTCATATAGTTTATTTTAAATTTAATATGTAAAACTTTAAGTTTTATTTACATAAATATATTACTTTTTAATTTTATTAAAAAACAAAGAGCTTAAATTTTAACTTTAAAAACTATAAATACAGTTTTTTTACAAAATGCTTGGCCTTGTTTTTACAAAAACGATTAATCTAAATTTTTTAGGTTATTTAGATTCAATAATATTGAGTGAGATTTTTCGACAACACTAAAAGTACTTAACATTAGTAATGTTAAATAACTCGTCATGTGTTGTACTTTTTTAAAACAAAGTTTGCTTGATTTTGCAAGAATTATATTAAACAAAAAAGCTTGATAAAATGATTACCAAGCTTTTTTCAATATAGCTAAATAAATATAATTTGTCATAAATTTGTAAATCAAAATAATAAGTCATAAATTTGTACATGGCTTATTCATTAGATTTTCGTAAACAAG
>JAYSUQ010000175.1:0-11296 GCA_043718985.1 Bacteroidota bacterium
AGCTTATATGGAGCGCTTTAAATGGTTTATGGATAGCGAGGAAATACAATTAGGAGATGAAAACGCAAAACTAAATGGCAGTGTTGAAAATGCTTTAGATTTAGATGGGCCTGAGTTTATATCGGTGCATCCAAAACAAGATTCGCTTCGCTTTTTTGCACCTGCAGCAAAGTATAATTTACGTAAATATATTATTAGTTGTATAAACGTGCCTTTTGTAAATGTTGCCGATGCACGTTTGTTTCCTAACGATGGCAAAGTAACAATATTTAAAAATGCCGTTATGGATACGTTAAAAAATGCCGTAATACTTGCAAATACTGTTACTAAGTTTCATACAATACGTAATGTAACGGCAAATGTATTTAGCCGTCGTAATTATTTAGCACAAGGCGAATACCAATATTTAGATGAAAACGATAAAGCGTATTTAATTAAATTTAATAAAATACAACCCGATACAACAGGCCAAACAGTAAGTGAGGGTTTAATTGATGAAAAAGAAGGATTTAAGTTTAACGATTATTTTAGTTTTGCAGGTAAAGTATATTTATTTGCATCGGGGCAATATTTGTTTTACGAAGGCGGTACAAAAATTGTGCACACTTGCGGCAAAGTAGGCAAAGCATATTTATCGTTTACTGGAGAAATTAATCCAAAAGAAATTTTAATTCCGTTACCAAAAAACCCTACCGATATTAATGGCAATCAAATAGGATCGGCAATTATTTACGGACCCGATACCAACATGGTTTATTCATCATTTGTATCGTTAAGGGGCGGTAGGCGAGATGTGGATGTAATTGTTGCCGATGGTTTTTTAGGTTTTAATAAAGATACCAAAGAATACATTATTACTAATCGCGAAAAGTTTGTAGAGCAATCGTTACCAGGAAATTATATTAGTTTAAATACCGAAAATTGCCGTGTGTATGCAGAGGGTAAAATGAGTTTAGGAGCCGATTTAGGACAAGTTAAATTTAACACCTTTGGCATTGCCCACCACAACACCATTAACGATAGTGCCGATTTTAATTTGATGACAACTCTTGATTTCTTTTTTGATAAAGGAGCCATGAAAAAAATGATTAAAGATGTTGAAATATATAACAACACTTTGCCTGTTGTTGATTTTGCTAGTAAAGTATTTACACAAGGTGTTATTGAGTTATTAGGAAAAGAAAAAGGCGATAAAACAATATCTGATTTAAATTTATATGGTAACATTAAACGTTTTCCTGATGAGTTTGAGAAAACATTTTTTATAACTAATACCGAAATGAAATATGATAGAACAAGTCGTTCGTTTGTATCGGTTGGCGCTATTGGTTTAGGGGCAATTAACAAAACCGAAATTTATAGACAAATACCGGGTAACATTCAAATTAAAAAGCAAAAAGGAGGCGATATTTTAAACCTATATTTTGAACTTGACCCAACCACTTGGTATTACTTTAGTTATTATAAAGGTGTGATGAGCGCAGTTAGTAGTAGCCCTGATTTTAATAATGATATTAAAAATTTAAAATCAAAAGATAGAAAACAGGAATTAGAAAAAGATAATAAAGGCCCATCTTATCAATTTAATATTTGTAGCCCAACTAAAAAAGATCAGTTTGTTCGTAAAATGAAAATGATGGCTGGTACAACAGAAGAGTAGGAGGTACTCTAACTCAAGTGTTTGTTACTATAACCAGAGTTAGCTTTAGCGACTACAATTACACAACTACACGCACTCACAAAAAGTAAAAATAAAATTTAAATAAAATGGCAAAACAAATATTTATAAATTTAGTAGTAAAAAATCTTAGTAAATCAATGGATTTTTATACGGCATTAGGATTTACAAATAACCCACAGTTTTCTGACGAAACAGCTAAGTGCATGGTGTGGAGCGAAAATATTTTTGTAATGATTATGACGGAAGAAAAATTTTTAACCTTTGCTACTAAACCAATTGCCGATACAAAATCAAATTTAGCTGGGCTTTTTTCTTTGTCTGTTAGTAATACTGATGAGTTAAATAACATTTTGATAAATGGACTTAAAGCAGGTGGAATTGAACCAACCGAAATGAAAGATTATGGTTTTATGCAACAACGAACTATTGAAGACTTTGATGGGCATACTTGGGAAATTTTTTATATGGATACTACAAAGTTTTATACAGAACAGCAAAACGCTTAAATAATTTTTACAGATAGAAAAATACACAATTAAATGGCGCAAATAAATCCTCATATTAACTTTAACGGTAATGCAGAAGAAGCATTTACATTTTATAAATCAGTATTTGCTGGCGAATTCGTAAAGCTAATTCGCTTTAAAGATTTGGCAAGTGCGGAGTTTTTAGTGTCAGATAATGAAGCAAATAAAGTAATGCACATAGCATTATCAATTGGCAAAAATGTTTTGATAGGTAATGATGTTCCAGAAAGTATGGGCCTAACAAATGAAAACGAACACAGGAGTAAAATTTCAATAAATGCAGAAAGTAAAGATGAAGCAGACAAATTATTTAATGGCCTTTCTGTTGGTGGAAAAATAGAAATGCCAATTACTGATAGTCCTTGGGGTTCATATTTTGGAATGTTTAGAGATAAATTTGGAATTGAATGGATGGTTGATTTTACCCCTAAAATTTAAATAACGCTAGTAGGTAAAGCTAAAAAATAACACAAACAACAAATATAAATTACACTCGCTTTTGTAAAAGCATTAATCAATTTTATGATTTAAAAAAATAATTAAATTAGCAAATGCTCAAAATAACAACCGCAATTGTTGGTAATACTTTAAAATAAAAAACGTTAAACTACACGAGGTAAAACCCCAAAACGTTATATAAATTATTTTCAACCTTCTCTTTCTTTATCTAAGTATGTTTCAACAACCTCTATTGCATTGTCAATCACATCGCTTAATGCAGTAATAAATGTACCTGGTTTAGCTAACGATAAAGCGTGTTTTAGTGCTTCAATTTCTTTTGGCACATATTCGTACGATTGGTTTTCGTTTTCCGATTTAATACCCTCTACTAATAACTTTACAATATCGTCGGCTAATCGGCCACGTAAAAATTTATCTTGTCGTATTATAATATGATCGAACATTTGCGCCGAAATACGCCCCATTTCTCTAATATCATCATCACGTCTATCGCCAGTACCTGTAATAATTCCAATTTTTAAAGGAGATTCGATTGTTGTTAAAAACTCTTTAATACCTTTAAATCCATCGGGGTTATGAGCAAAGTCTATCATAACTTTATATTCCTTAAAATCAAAAATATTCATTCGGCCTGGTGTTTGCGCTGCCGATGGTATAAATGTTTCTAAACTTAATTTAATGTCTTCAATAGTAAACCCATATACATATGATGCCAGAGTAGCAGCTAAAACATTATAAATATTAAATGTAACCTTGCCTCCAAAAGTTAAAGGGATGTGCGATGCTTTGTCAACTCTAAATTTCCATTCGCCTTTTTTAATTGTAATAAAACCATTTTCGTGTATGGCGGCAATACCACCAGTTTTGCAGTGCTCAACAATTAACGGGTTATTTTCATCAATACTAAAATAAGCAATTTTGCAGTTAACTGTTTTTGCTATTGATGCACAATGCACATTATCGGCATTTAAAACAACGTAGCCATCGCGTTTAACAGCACGAGCTACAACACCTTTAACGTTAGCCATTTCTTTTAAAGTGTGTATGTCAGAAAGTCCCATGTGGTCTTCCTGAATATTTGTAACCACAGCAACATCGCATTTACCAAAGCCTAAACCAGCTCTTAATATGCCGCCACGTGCGGTTTCTAAAACGGCAAATTCTACAGTAGGGTCTTTTAAAATAAACTCGGCACTAACAGGCCCTGTTGTATCGCCTTTTGTAAGCATTGAGTTTTGTACATAAATGCCATCACTTGTTGTAAAACCAACCCGGTAGCCGTTATTTTTTACAATATGTGCAATTAAGCGAGTTGTTGTAGTTTTACCGTTTGTGCCAGTAACTGCTATAATTGGTATTCGGCAGCTTTTACCAGTAGGGTATAACATATCAATAACTGGCGCTGCAACATTACGAGGTAAACCTTTTGCTGGCGCTAAATGCATTCTAAACCCTGGGGCTGCATTAACTTCTAAAACTACACCGCCTGTAACATCTAAAGGTTCGCTAAGGTTTGTAGCCATAATATCAATACCACAAATATCTAAACCAATAACACGGCTAATGCGCTCGCAAATAAAAATATTATTTGGGTGCACAATATCTGTAACATCTGTACTGGTACCACCTGTGCTTAAATTAGCGGTGCCTTTTAAATAACACAACTCATCTTTTTTTAAAATAGTAGCTAGTGTATAATTCGATTTTGCTAATTGCTCATCTGTTTCTCTATCTACTGTAATTTCTGTTAACACGTTTTCGTGTCCATATCCACGGCGCGGGTCTTTATTTTCTATTTCAATTAATTGTTCAATAGTTAATACGCCGTCGCCTTTAACGTGAGCAGGCTCTCGTAATGCAGCAGCTATAAATTTATTGTTAATTACTAAAATTCTAAAATCATAACCTGTAATAAATTTTTCGACAATAATTTTTCGCGAATATTTTTTGGCGTGTTCAAATGCAGCAATTGCTTCTGTACGTGTTTTTACGTTTATTGAAGCTCCTTTGCCATGATTACCATCTAGTGGTTTAAATACCAATGGGAAGCCAACTTTTGCAATCACTTCATCTACTTCGTTTTCGTGCATAATACACATGCCTTTAGCTACTGGTATTGCAGCATCTTGTAACATGCGTTTTGTTTCATCTTTATTGCTAGCTAAATCTACAGCAATAGAGCTAGTTCTATCAGTCATAGTAGCTCTAAATCTAACTTGGTTTTTACCATAACCTAGTTGCACTAACGATTCTTTATTTAACCTAATAAAAGGTATATCGCGTGCTATTGCTTCATCAACAATACTACCTGTGCTTGGGCCAAATCGTTCGCGCTCGCGCATTTTACGCATTGTTGTAATATCTTCGTCTAAACTATAAGGAACATTATCTATTAACGCCTCTGCAATTTTAACAGCAGCTTTAGCAGCATACATTCCAACGGCTTCTTCCATATACGAAAAAACAACATTATAGTGCCCTTTTGTACCAGTGCCTCGTGTGCGCCCAAAGCCACATTCCATTCCAGCTAGCGATTGAATTTCTAATGCAATATGTTCTATTACATGCCCCATCCATGTGCCTTCTTTAACGCGTTCAAAAAAACCACCAGCATAATCTTTAGAGCAACGGTGTTTATGCATTGATGGAAATAACGTTTCAATGCGAGTTGAAAAACCATCAATCTTATTTGTTGGCATCTCTTCTAATTGCTCTAAATCTAATTTCATTACAATTAATTTTTTTCTGAAGTTTGACCAATAATTTGGTCCGCGAAGTGTTTTTATTTCAATAATCTTCATAATAAATGTGTTTAATTGTTAAGGTTAAATGGTGCTAATTTTTATGAATATAAACTTAGTTTTTTATAAAAACAATTTTTTGTTTAAAAGCCTTATTAAATTTTCATTACCATAATTATAATTTTCTATTTTTTTTAAATAAAAAATAATAGCAAACATTATACAAACTAAAAAAAGCTACATTAAATTATTTTTTAATGTAGCTTTTTATTAACTAAAATAATTATGTTTTTTAAAACTTTAAGTTTAAACCAACCATAACGTTTGTAGGAGCCGCGGTAGCAAAACCGCCTATGCGTTTAAAATCAGCACCTTCGTAGTAGGCATAATGCCAGCCATTAGTTTCGTAAATGGTGTTTGATAGGTTGTAAATAGTTGCTAAAAAACTAATGTCTTTAATTAGTTTTGTATGCACAGTGTAATTAACTCTAAAATCAGTTACTAAGTAATCGTGTATAGTCCTTTTATCATCACTTGTATTACTTAAATATTGTTTACTAACGTATTTGTTTAAAAACGATATTTCTAAATTTTTAATAGGTTTAAAAATAAAATTAGCTGCCGCAATTACGTTTGGCGAAAAAGCAATATCTGTGTTTTTATATTTTGCTAAATACAAGGCATAAGTTGTATAATTAACATCGTTGCTATCTGTAGGCTCAATAAAATTATTTATTTTATTTTTAGATAAAGTAACATTTCCATTTACGGTAAAATAGTTTGTTATATTAGCATTTAACTCAAACTCAATGCCACGGCGGTAGCTAAAATCAACGTTAGTTCGTAAATATTCACCTACATCATTTATTTGGCCATTTAACACAAGTTGATTTTGGTATTGCATATCATAAATATTTACCGCCAAACTCATAAATTTAAATCGATGAGTTGCACCAATTTCAAAATCTAATAATCGCTCAGCTTTTGGCCTAACTTTAGAATTAAAATCGTTTCGGTTTGGCTCTTTATTAGCAATGCCATAACTTGCATACACGTTAGTATTTTTGGTAAGTAAATAATTTAAACCAAACTTTGGGTTAAAAAAATTAAATTTAGTATACACTTGTTTTTGTGCGGTATCTGATTTATCAAAACCAGAAAAATTATAATTAACCTGGCGCATTTGTAAATCAACAAAAGTGGTTAACTTATCAATTGGTTTATAGGTTGTTTTTAAATAAACGTTACCATCTTTTTTGGTTGCTTTATTGCTATAATAACGGGGGTTTAAATTATTAACACTAGCAAATTGAGCCCACACAACATCACCATTATGCCTACCAATATAAGTGTTATAGCCACCACCCAATACAATATTTAATTTTGATGACGGCGTATAATTAAAATTACCAATAGCACCTATAAAATCATTATCTAACCATTTACGGCGTATTAAATCAGTAGTAGTAATTGTTGTAATGCTATCAACAATAACATTAGGTAATGCATAATTAGTTAATGTTTGCCCTTGTTTATATTGTTCGTAATAACCTTTTCCAGCGGTATAATGCCCTGTAATGTTTGCTGTTAATTTATTACTAAACTGATGCACTAAATGCAATTGATAATTATTCTGCTTGTAATTATCTACTTCGTTTTTATAATATTTTGTTTTTAAAACTGAGTCTTCCATTACATAGTATTCGCCCGATGGATTGTAGGTTCTGTTGCCTTTATTTACACTATCTTTTGGCACATAATACCACGCCTGGTATGTTACCTCGCTACCACTAAAAGCAATAGCTTTAATCGATGTTTTTTTTCCGTAATATCCTCCAGCAATGTAATACGAACTCAATTTAGATGATGCCCTCTCAATATAACCATCGCTTAATATTCTCGATGCACGCGCATCTAACGTAAAATGATTATTTAACAAACCAGTACCAGCAGCTATGGTATTTTTTATAGTATTATATGAACCAAAGTTGTTGTTAATTTGAGCATATGGCTTATCGTTTAATTGGTTGGTTTGCAAATTAACACTAGCCCCAAAAGCGCCAGCACCATTGGCCGATGTGCCAACACCTCGTTGTACTTGTATGTTATTGGTTGATGATAATAAATCGGGCATATCAACAAAATAAGTACCTTGGCTTTCGGCATCATTAACTGGTACGCCATTAATAGTAACGTTTATCCGAGTTGCATCGGTACCTCTAATTCGCATACCTGTGTAACCTACGCCATTACCCGCATCCGAATTAATTACTACCGATGTTAATGAATTTAAAACATAAGGCAAATCCTGCCCTTGGTTTTGTTTTGTAATATCTGTTGCCGTAACATTATTGTGAGCAAATGCCGAATTTTCATCAGCCAAATAAGCGCTAACAACGACTTCGTCTAAATCAATATCCGTTTCCTTTAAAACAATATCAAAAACATTATTTTCGGTAATAGTAAGCGAATCTGTTTTTAATTTAAACCCCACCGCTTTTGTTAACAACACATAGTTACCAGACTTTAAATTGTTAATTTCAAAGTAACCTTGCGCATTTGTTTGAGTAGTTAAATAGGAGTTTTTAATTCCTATTACCGTAAACGGAACGCGTTGCTGATTACTAGTTTTTACATTACCTGTTAATGTAATTTGGGCATTTGTTAATATGGCATTAGCCAATAACAATGCGGTTGCACTTGTTTTTTTAATTTTTTTTAAGTTCATTACTTACTTTTTTTAATGTTAAAAATAACCTCGCAAGGGGATGCGAAATTTCGTTAACTGGTTTCCCTACGCAGGCATTATCCTGATCAGGTGCGTAAAATTTGCCATTTGGTAGCTTATTTTACTGGGTATAATCTCAGCTTATAATATGAATTGGTAAAAAGTTTAATTTTGAAATAAAAACATTTGCAACAAAAAATATTAAAGCACCCCTAAAGATTTGTGGCAAAAGTAATATTATTTATTAATGTTTGTTGAAAAATTTAAAAGAGTTTAACTCTTTTAAACTTGTTAAATTATGTGTAAAATTTCACGTGCCAAAAGCAATTAAACAAGTGATTTAACCATTTAATCTTCATAAAAACTAATTGTAACTTAAAAAATTGTTTCGTGTCCTTTGATTATTACCTTTGCATCAAAAAATATAAATTGAACTTATTTTTCGAACTAAATTTTCATTTCAAAACAGTAAGTTATTAACAAAATGCAGTTTTTTGAATATATATCAAGATTATCTTCACTTTTTATTAACAATATTTTTGTTAGTGTCGAAAAATAATATATCTTTGCCGACCCCAAACAGAGGGGAAAGCGTAAATTATAGTAAAATCAAGTAATACAAAGGATTTAAGATGCCTACAATATCGCAATTAGTAAGAAAAGGTCGCTACAAAGCACCTAACAAAAGTAAATCGGCCGCTTTGGACTCTTGTCCACAACGCCGTGGTGTTTGTACACGCGTGTACACAACTACCCCAAAAAAACCTAACTCAGCTATGCGTAAAGTAGCGAAGGTACGTTTAACAAATAAGCAAGAAATTATTGCTTATATCCCTGGTGAGGGTCATAACTTGCAAGAGCACAGTATCGTTTTAGTACGTGGTGGTCGTGTTAAGGATTTGCCAGGTGTACGTTATCATATCGTTCGCGGGTCTTTAGATACAGCAGGCGTAGAAGGTCGTAAACAACAACGTTCTAAATACGGAACAAAACGTCCTAAGCCAGGAGCAGTAGCTGCACCGGTAAAAGGCGCTAAGAAAAAATAATTATAGAAAAATTTAAGTAGATTTCACAACAATGAGAAAGTCAACCGCTAAAAAAAGAATTTTATTACCAGATCCAATATATAACGATATATTGGTAACTCGTTTTTTAAATAGTTTAATGTACGATGGTAAAAAAAATACAGCATCTAAATTATTTCACGATTGTTTAGAAATAGTTGCGAAACGCACATCAGAAGATGGATTAGAAGTGTTTAAAAAAGGACTAGCTAATGTTACTCCTCAAGTTGAGGTTCGCTCTCGTCGTGTAGGTGGTGCAACATTTCAAATTCCATCTGAAGTTCGTCCAGAAAGAAAATTAGCTTTAGCTATTAAATGGTTAATTACTTACGCTCGTAAACGTAACGAAAAATCAATGGCACAAAAATTAGCTGGTGAAATTGTTTCAGCTTCAAAAGAAGAAGGAGCTGCTTTCAAAAAGAAAGAAGATATTCATAAAATGGCCGAAGCTAACAAAGCATTTTCACACTTTAGATTTTAATTAAAATGGATTTACGTTATACAAGAAACATTGGTATTGCAGCCCACATTGATGCTGGTAAAACAACAACAACTGAGCGTATTTTATACTATACAGGTGTAAATCATAAAATTGGTGAAGTTCATGAAGGAGCTGCTACAATGGATTGGATGGCTCAAGAACAGGAGCGTGGTATTACAATTACCTCTGCTGCAACAACTTGTTTTTGGAAGTACCGTGATAATCAATATAAAATTAATATTATAGACACTCCTGGTCACGTTGATTTTACTGTTGAAGTAAATCGTTCATTACGTGTATTAGATGGCTTAGTGTTTTTGTTTTCAGCTGTTGATGGTGTTGAGCCTCAATCTGAAACAAATTGGCGTTTAGCTGATAATTACAATGTTACTCGTTTAGGATTCGTTAATAAAATGGATCGTCAAGGAGCTGATTTTTTAAAAGTTGTTAAACAAACTCGTGAAATTTTAGGTGGTAATGCAGTTCCTCTTCAAATTCCAATCGGATCAGAAGAAAACTTTATTGGAGTTGTTGATTTAATTAATTTCCGTGGTATTGTTTGGAACGATCATGATAAAGGAATGACTTTTCAAGAAGTTCCTATTCCTGCCGATTTATTAGAAGAAGCAACTGAGTGGAGAGAGAAAATGTTAGAGGCAGTTTCTGAATTCGATGATAAAATTATGGAGAAGTTTTTTGATGCTCCAGAAACTATAACGGAAAGAGAAGTTTTAGACGCATTGCGTAAGGCTTGTGTTGCAAATAAAATTGTACCTATGGTTTGTGGATCATCTTTTAAAAATAAAGGTGTACAAACAATGTTAGATTTGGTTATGGAATTAATGCCATCTCCAATGGATAAAGAAGTAACAAAGGGTACTAACCCAGATACTGGTGCCGAAATTACTCGTAAACCAGATGCAACTGAACCATTTACTGCACTAGCATTTAAAATTGCAACCGATCCATTTGTTGGTCGTTTATGTTTTATACGTGCATATGCAGGACGATTAGATGCTGGTTCATATGTATTAAATACTCGTTCTGGTAACAAAGAACGTATTTCTCGTATTTTCCAAATGCATGCTAACAAACAAAACCCTGTTGAATTTTTAGAAGCAGGTGATATTGGAGCAGCAGTAGGATTTAAAGACATTAAAACTGGTGATACTTTATGTGATGAAAAACATCCAATTGTATTAGAAGCTATGAATTTCCCTGAGCCTGTAATTGGTATTGCTATTGAGCCTAAAACTCAAGGTGATTTAGATCGTTTAGGAGTGGGATTACACAAATTAGCTGAAGAAGATCCAACTTTCCGTGTGAAATATGATGAGGACACAAACCAAACCGTCATCAGTGGTATGGGGGAGCTTCACCTGGAAATTATTGTCGACAGGCTGAGAAGAGAATTTAAAGTTGAATGTAACCAGGGTGCACCCCAGGTAAATTATAAAGAAGCACTAACAGTCAAAGTTGATCATACGGAAAGATTGAAAAAACAATCTGGTGGTTCCGGTCTCTTTGCACAAATGGCTTTCGAACTCGGCCCTGCAGATGATGAATTTTTGCAGAGCGATGATTTCAAAAGCGGTAAGACTAAGCTTCAGTT
>JAYSUQ010000176.1:0-35527 GCA_043718985.1 Bacteroidota bacterium
TAATTTCGAAAAAACATACATAGGAGTAAACAACTATTTGCAACAGATAAAGTGTGCGAAAGTTACATTTTTTAAAATAGGTGAAAATAAATGTAAACACACACATTGGAATAAACGCTAAGCACAACGGCCAATTAACAATAAACTGATGCTGCAGTTCGCCTTCTAAATAATTAATGCCAGGTATTAGTATTAATCCAAAAACGGTTAAAATACGTGCTTTCTTTTTAAGCAACAATAACTCATCAAATCCTTCATAATTATCAAAACTAAAATCAGAAAACTTTGATATCATTAGCCAAACCGATGCAAATAGTAGTAGGCACATTGTTACAATAAACCAAGGTTTTGAATAAAAAGGGTTTTCGATTGCAAAATTATACTGCAAGTCGTAACCAACTTGCCCATCAGGAAAAATTGCTTTTAAATACAAACTATATTCGCCCGATTTTAAATCGTTAAACGTTATACTGTGTTTGTTACCTAAACTAATCCAATCTGTATGCTCATCATTTAATTTATAAAAATAATTTATCGATTCTTCTTTTCCCCAATTATTACACGAAAAATTAAATTGAATTTGGCAATTGTCTTTAGGCAAAAACAAACCATAGGGCACGTCGTTTATTAACGAATCAAACAATAAATTGTTTTCTTTTTTTAAATCGCTCCAATTTAATTTAGAGTTTAGCAGCGTTACTTTACTAATTAATAATTGCTTTAGTTGTTTTTGATGCTTAAATTCAAAAGGCATATATTTTACTATTCCTTTTGATGTGCCCCAGTACATAACACCTAAACTATCTGTAGTTAATGCTTTATTATTTACTGTGCTGGAAATTAGTCCATCGTTTTCGTCAAAATTTACGAGTTTGTTTTTAAATAAAGTGCAAATGCCTTGTGGTGTGCCAAACCATAATTTACTATTGTTTACATCAAAATATAAAGTTGTAATGCGTTCGTTTTTAACTATGTTTTCTAATTCATATTTATAAAAATTGCCTTCAAAGTATTTTAATAAGCCTTTGTTGGTGCCAATATAAACGCTACCATCACCGCCATCCGTAACGGTTAAAAATGTATAGTTTTTAAAATTAAAATTAAAAATAGTATCGTTTAAAACGTAACTAATGTTTCCTTTATCGGCACAAATCCAAGTTCTGTTTTTTAAATCGGTAACTGTGCTGTAAACTAAACTATTGCCGTTATTTAACCAGTTTTCGTAGTATTTAAATTGATTGTTTTCGTATTTAAATACTCCAAAATTATAATTAGAAATCCATGCCGAATTAGTGTTATCAAAACTTACATTTAACTGATTATTATAGCCATCATTTGGTATAACTGTTTCTATTTTAAATAACTGATTGTTGTTATATTTAAAAATACCTGTGTTGCTCGAAAACCAAATAGAATTATCGATTTTGTTTTTTTGTATTGATGTTATTGTACCAATTGATGGGTGCTCAATAGTTTGGAATTTATCATCAACTAAGCAAGTTAGTTGATTGCTATTGTTTGAAAAATACAATTTATTATTATCGGTATAAATTGCTTGTACCGAATTTAACTCGGGGTTAACATTACTTATGTTGCTAAAATTTGAAGGGTACAACAGGTTAACTCCATTGCTTTTTGTGCCTACCCACAAATTATATCCTGAGTCTTGAAAAAAACAAGTTGGCTTGTTATCTGATAAACCTTCGGTAATTGAAACTTTAAAATATGAATTTAATCCTAAATTTATTAAGCCAACATTTGCTTGAGCTATCCAAATTTTACCTGATTTTGCTGCGAATAAGGCATTAACAGAATTGTTGCTTTTTTGTAATTCTTTAAACGTTGTACATTTAACTGAATCTATTTTTATTAAAAAATTTGTTTGTGCGGCAACCCAAATGTTATTTTTTTTATCAATAACAATTTCACTAAACTCATCTTTTGGTAAGCCGCAAGTTTCATCAATAATTTTTAGCGTATTGTTTTTTAGTATTCCAATTTTATTGTTTGTGGTAAAATATAATTGATTGTTTAATGATGCTAATGAACTTACTATTTCTTTACCCGATAAGTTTAATGATGTAATTTTAGAAAACTCATTGTTATTTAATTTATAAATGCCTTGCCCATATGTTGCTATCCATAATTCATTATTATAAACCTCTAAATCGGTTATTAAATCGGTTTTAAACCCGTTGGTTGAGTTGTATACTTTTAAAGTATTGCCATCTAACTCATACAAACCACCACCAAAGGTGCCTATGTATAACTTATGATTAAATGATGTAATTTTAGTTATTGTAAAGTCGGGTAAATTAGCTGCGCTGTTATAGATGGTTATGTAATCGGTATTTAAACGGGCTATACCGCTATTAAAGCCAAGCCAAATGTTATTTAACTCATCTTCGGCAATAGTTGTTATGGCATTACTTGGCAAGCCACACGAAGCATTTAAAAATTTAATTGGGTTTTTTAAAATTTCTTTTTGTTTAAAGCCAGTTAACTGTTTTACTTTTGGATGCAAAACAATGGTTGTTGGCTTTAACGATAGCGGCAAAAAAGAAATTGGTGCGCTTTCTGCTTTATTATAATTTACTAAACCCGATGTTGTGCTTTTTAGTTCAATATCGTTTTCGGTAATTTGGGTTGTAACTTTAACATTGGTTAATAATGTAGTTTTCGTATCAAAAACGGTAGGCTTGTTTGTTGTAAATTTTTTTTTGCTGTTGTATGGCAGCAATGTTTGTTTAATTTGTTGTGCGTGCTGCAAAAAGCTAGCGCAACCAAATAAAACGAAATAAAAATATGTTAATTTTTTTTTAAACAACGGTATTAAAAGTACCTATTTTAATGCTTTTTTACAAAAAAAAATCATTTTTAACATTTGAGTTAAATCAATCAAAATTGCACTTAATTAAAATAGCTATTTTACCGAAAAATCAATCGCCATGTTAATTTTATTACCATCACTTTCAAAATTTAATGGTACTATTTTATCATCAAAACCAGTAGCTACGGCTTTTAATATATATTTACTTGTTTTGGTTGCGTTAAATTTATAATCAAAAAAGCCTGTGTCGTTTAATTTAATAATGGCAATTGTGTTGTTGTTTTCGAGCACTGTAATAATTGCATTTTTAACCACATTTGTATTATCAAGTGTTACACCGTTTATTTCAATTAACAACGAATCTGCATTGGGGGTTTCATTTGCAAACGTGGTAACAAAATAGTTGTGGTTTAAAGTAATTGTATCGGTAAAATTATACGTGGCTTTTGCATTGCTGTAAATTTTGGTAATTACGTTAGTCGAATCAAAAAAACAAACCGAAGAATTTAAATTAACAGGTGTTTGAAAATTGATGGGGCTTTTTGCATTTATAAAAATTGGTTTAATGGTGGTTAAAATTTGTGCACTTATTGCGTTGTTTTGACTTGCCGATTTTAATTTAATGGCATTGTAAACCATTCCGTTTTTTTTTGCTACTAATGTGTATGCTTTATTTGGTACTGGTTTAATTATATACAACCCATTAATTGCTGCTAACTCAACTTCCGTTGAATCGGCATCGTTAATTAATTTATATTTAATGTCGTCGTACATTCCTTTATCTTCAAAAATAACCGAATCGTTAATAAACGTAATTGTTTGTGGTATATCGTCCGAAAAGCTATAAATATCTTCGGCGCCTCGGCCATTAAATCTATCAGAAGCAACAAAGCCGCGGTAATTATTGCCATCAAACCCAATTCCAAAATCGTTACCTATTGAGTTTATTGGGGGTTTTGCATTAACCGGTACTTGCCACGTTTGATTTTGTTTAACACTATAAAACACGTCTAACTGGCCCATTCCTGGATGCATATCTGACGAAAAATATAATTTATTTTGCGCACTAATTGTAGGGAACATTTCAAAACCAAATGTGTTAATACTATTACCTAAATTTTGAGGTTTAGCCCAAGTGCCGCCTTCATTTTTTGTGCTACTATAAATATCCGTTTTACCAAAACCGCCTGGCATATCACTCATAAAATAAATGGTGTTTTCATCTAACGAAAGTGATGGATGCCCAACAGAATAATCGGTACTATTAAATGCAAAAGCACTTACGGGTTTTTCCCAATACCCAAACTTATCTTTTTTGGTGTAAAACACTTGTAACGTATTTACTATGTTATTATTTTTTTCGTTTCTATCGCCTTTTACGGTTTTAGTAAAATAAATTTCGTTACCCACAGCCGATATGCAAATTGGTCCTTCGTGCGAGGGAGTGTTTAGTTGCGCAAAATTTATAACATCTTTTTTACTGTAGTTTGTTAAATCAAAAATATTGGTGTGGTAAATATCTGTTCTATGCACATCTGCTCCGCCATCAAAACTAATTAAAGCGCTTTTGCTGCCTTGGCGCGATGATACAAAATATAAATTATTGTTATAAATAGTTGGCGCAAATTCTGAATGGTCGGTATTTATTTTTTCAACATTTTTCACTTCTTTTCCAATCGACATATCTAACCACATTTGAGCCGAATCGCAAGATGAGTAATATAATTTACCGCGTGGGTCGGTTGGGTTTAGGGCTATGTACTCGGTAAACATTGCTTTTGCTTCGGCATATTTACTGCTACTTTTTAGTGATAAACCATAATTTAAGTAACTTGTAGGATCTTTCTTTTTTCGTTTTAATATTTTTTTATAAGCGCCTTCTGCCATATCAAATTGCCCCATAATTCGGTAACAATCGGCTACACGTAATTGTGCATATTCAATAACTTTTCGTTTTTTACCGCCTCCGCCTTTACTATCTAATAAATAATATTTTAAAGCGGGTTCAAACATGTTTTGATTAAAATATTTATCGCCACGAGCCGAGTTACGTTGCGCAACAACAATTAATGGCTGCATACAAAATGCAACTAACAGCGTTATAATTATGTAACTAGTAAGTTTCAATTTTTTTAAAAATAGTATCGTGGATGTATTTCTTTTTGTATGGCTGGTGGTGCTAGTTTAAAGCCATAAGATAAAATAATTTCGTGTGCTCCTTTTGAATATGGCGCTAACTTAGATACAGTATAGTCATAAGCATAAGCAACTCTGATAGATTCGGTTATGTTTAATTTTAAATAGCCTACTGCAGCATCACCAGTTCGGTATTGTATGCCCACACCTACTCTATCATTCCAATAAATCGTTGTATTTAAATCTAACTGAGGTTTTGCTGCGCCTTGGTACTTTAATAATAGTGATGGCTCAATTGTTAGTTGCGCATTTATAACATAAACATTACCCGCTATAACATATAAATGGTTTTTTAATTTTCCTTTAGGCGCTATTATCGTATTGTTTTTAAAAGGCACGCCTATTAAATGGTATTGCGAAAAGCCAACATACCATTGTTTTTTTTGATAATAAAAACCATACGAGGCATCGGGTACAATGCTTGATACGGCATTTGTTGGTATCGTATTATCCTGTCGGTTAAGTAATATTAGTTTTTGATAATCGGTTTTACGGTTATAAATACCTGCCTCAATACCAAAAGATAATTTACCTTTTGCGAAATTTAAATGATACGAAGTGTTTATTGCCACATTTAAATTTGAAGTAATGGCAATTTTATCGTTTACAATTTTTAAGCCCAAGCCAATATGTTTTTTTTGAATTGGGCCATGAAAATTAAATGTTTGCGTAGTTGGCTGGCCGGCAATACCTGTAAAACTTTGGCGGTATTTTGCAGTTGCCACAACCCAATTAGAACTTCCTGTAAATGCAGGGTTAATCAACATTTTATCAAAAATATACATCGAATACATAGGGTCTTGTTGCGCTAAATGTTTGGCAGCATTTAGCATCAGCACAAAAACTAATAAATATGTAAATCTGTTTTTCAATTAAAATTATCGTTTAATAAGTATGTATCCGTTAACAGGTTTATTGCTATTTCCAAAATCAAATACATAAAAATAAGTATCGTCTGGTAATTCTTTTCCACCCGTCGATTTTCCATTCCAATCGTTTAAATAAGGTTCGGCTTTAAAAACAACGTTGCCCCATTTATTAAAAATGAGTAATTTATTACCTACAAATGTTTCTATTTTATCAATCGTAAAAAAATCGTTAGCACCATCGTTATTTGGCGTAATGGCCGATGGTATCGGTATAATTACTTTAACGGTAATAGAGTCTTTTGAAATACAATTACGATTATCGAGTTGCGTTAAAACATACGTTGTAGTAACACTTGGTGTAGCAATTGGATTAAACAAAGTGGCATCGTTTAATGTTAAACTCGGACTCCAAGTTGCTTGCCCAAATGATTGTGATCCGAGTTGAGTTGATTCAAATAAATTAATTTCAACATCGTTACCCGCATTAGCTTGTACAGCATTTAACGCAGTAATTTTCGCTAAACTTGATGTATCAAAAGGGCAAACGCCATTTTTAACAACGGCGGCATAAAGGGTTGTTTGAGTTAAATTTATAAACTTTAAACTATCAGTAATATTTGCAACACTCGTATAGCTTAAGCCGTTGTTTGTTGATGCTAGCCATTTAATAATAGTACCATTATTACCCTGTAGTTTTAATTTACCTTTATTAAAATTTTTACAAACCGTATCGCTGCTTAAAACTAAGCCCGCATTAGAATTTGCACACACATTAATTTTTATAATTTTAGAGGTATCTGTAGGGCAATTTATATTATCACTTACTATGGCACGGTACCACGTAGTATCAGTAATAGATAAAACAACCATAAACGAACTGTTAACAAAGCCACTATTGCTCCATGTTAAGCCATTGTTAGTTGATGTTTGCCACATATTAACAGTACTAGCAAAATTAGTTAAGGTTAAATTAAAGTTACCCGATGCGTTACAAAAATTTGATGTAGCGGCAGTAATTGAACCGCCTTTAGCCGCAGGAAAAATAGTGATAATAGAAGTAGTAGACGTATCTGAAGGAAAGGCGCCATTTTTTACAATAGCTCTAAAATATGTTTTTTGTTTTAAGTTGGTATAACTAAATTGGTTAGAATTATTTGGATTAAAAAACCATACAATTCCATTATTTGATGTTTGCCAATGTACCACATTACCGGTGTAGCCTGTTAAACCAATAAAACCCGAATTTATTGTATCGCACTGAAAACCATTACCACCATTTGTTGTACCACCAACCGATTGCGCCTTCAAGTTAATTGAAAACCAAGTAATAATAACTATAATTTTAAACAAGATTCTCATTTTATCTAATACTTGCAAAGTAATAAGTAAATTGTAATTGATAAAATATTGTTACAAAAACATTACAACATTTAACACTTACTTCTTTTTAACACCTAATATGTTAATACCGCAGTTGGTTTTATCTCCATCAAAATATGCCTCAATGTAATAAACTCCAGTAGCCGAACATATATAGTTAATTGAAGGGTAATTTTTTTTACTTGCTTTAATGTAATTCGAAGCAATTAATTTTTTATCGCGATCTAATAAATTTATAATCATTTTTTTGCCGCCCGCACCTTCACTTAAAACTATTTTATACTCGGCTCCACGACTAAACACATAAGAGTAGTTTGATTTTTCGCCATCTTTTTTTACCTCAACATTAAACGATTTCACAAACATAAAATCTTCTAAAACTGGGGCGTATTTAGACATTAACGCATCTAAATTACACTGTGCTTTGTAATTAAAAGCTAATAACATAAATATGATTAATAAGCTGTGAATTTTATATTTTAACATAATGTTTATCGTAAAAATTTATTGAAATTATAAAAATAGTGTTAAACTAAAGGTAAGTACTTACCCAAAATTATAAACACAGTTAATCTGTAAAAATTAGCTATTAATCGATTTTATTACTAAAATTTAGGGCAAGAAATTAATCGAATTTTTTTCTTTTTAGCTTTAACAGCACATAACTGAAACGATGTTGTTATTTCGTGTGCACCATTAGTTACGCCTGCTAATTTAGATATTGTAATGTCGTAACTATAACCAATATTAAAGCGAGCTGTTTCTACTCCTAATATAAAAGATAGGGCGTCGTTATTTGCATAGCCTGGCTTGTATGCTTTAACACCTGGCAAGCCTCTATACCAAAGTCCCATATTGATAACCGATTGCGTAAAATAAAAACCAACATCAAACTGATCAAAATCTTGTTGGCCACGGTAGTTAAATGCAGCTGTTATTTTTTGTGTTGAGTTAGATGGTTTGCCATCTCCACTAAAAATATGTTTATATCCTCCGTGAATGTTGTAATACAATGGCATACGTGATTCTAAATCCATTAGCGACTCATTAGGACGAGTTAAGTGTTTAAACGCAACGCCAATCCAAGCATCTGATGAATAAAAAACTGTGCCCGCGCCAATATCAAACATTGATTTTGAAATAAAAGGTGCTTCAACGGTTGCAACACTCGATGCTCCCTTAGCGCCACCCCTAGCAATTTGATCGCCAAATACTAACCCATTTCCATTTATGCTTTTAATAATAACACCGGGTTGCATTCCAAATCGTAACGAATACGATCGGTTTAATGTTAACTCATAAGCTAACGTTGGATAAATCATAGTAGTTTTTAAATTACCTGTACCCGCTACATCATTTGCTATCATTAAACCAACACCTAAATTATTTTGTGGTAAATAATGATCGTAAGAAAATAAATAAGAAGAGTACGTTTTAGAAACGCCTGGCCATTGGTTACGATAAGCCATTGATACGCGTGAGCAAACATTAGCGCCCGTTAAGGCAGGGTTTAAATACATTGATGTTGCATAAAACTGTGTAAAATGCATGTCTTGTGCTTTGCTAATAAAAATTGTTATTAGTAGTATTAAAATAATTATGTGTTTTATTTTAGTCATAAAAAATATTTAAATAATTAACGTAACAAGGTTACATCGCCAGTTTTGTTAAATGTTTTACCATCGTTTAATTTTACTTTTGCTTTCCAAACATAAGCGCCAAGTTGGCAAAGTTTACCACGGTAATAGCCATTCCATCCTTTTTTAACATCATCGCTCACAAAAATTAATTCGCCCCAACGGTTAAATATTTCTAAGCTATACTCAACAACGCCAGCCGTGTAAGGAAAAAACACATTATTATCTAAACTTGCAACATCATACTCTCCAGCGTTTTCGGCATCGGGGTTTGGGGTAAACACATTAGGAAAAACAACACTTGCATCGGTTTCTATTTTTACATAAGCTGTATCTCTGCATCCAAAATTATTTATGGCAACCAACGATATGGTATAAAAACCAACTGTGTTATATAAATACTGTGCATTAAAGGCAGTTGATGTTCCAATTCCATCTCCAAAATTCCAAACATATTGCGATGCTAGGCTCGATGTGTTAGTACACAATACTTTATCGTAAGGTAATTGTAAAAATGTATTATTAACTGTAAAATTGGCAATTGGCGTTGCATAAGCATTAACAACTATAGGTGTTGCCGAGCTATTATCTTTACAACCACCATCGGTTACAACACTTAATGTTACAGTATAGGTTCCGTTATTTAAATAAGCATGTATTGGTTGTTGTTGGTTAGATGTTGATCCATCTCCAAAATCCCAAGTCCAAACTGCAATAGGGTCGTTAACATTTCCTGTTGTTGAGGCTTGCAAAAACTGTACTTTACCTGGTGCACAAGTTGTGTTAGTTACAACAGATGGAAGTGCTTTTGGTTTTGGATTAAAATTTATAGTAACAGTATCGGTTATAGAAACCGCACAAGCTGTGTTGGTTACCGTAACACTATAGGTAATAGCATTGCCGTAAGTACCTGGTGGTGTTAAAATAAAAGGTCCTTTGGTATTACCAATATTTGGGGTCCAAGCAAATGTAACTGGTCCTGTATTACCTGTTAATTCGGTATAAACAACACTTGTACCCCCTGGGCAAATTGGAGAGTTTGCAAAAGTAGCTATTTGAGCTTGTGTTAAATTATAAACAACAATACTAACCGTGTCTTCTAATCCAGCACATCCATTTAAATCAAAAGCAACAACTGTATAATTTGTGCTTGTAGTTGGACTAATGTTTAAGGTGCCTGTATTAACTTCATTATTTGCTACCCAATACCAAGCATAACTATAATTAGAGCCCAAACCACCTGTAGCTAAAGCTGATACCGAACCTTGTTGGCCACTACAAATTACATCACCTATTGATGCCGATGTGATAATTTGTGCAGGTTGTACCAATACTATTGAGTTAGTTTTTACACAACCATTAGCATCGGTGGTTGTAACGTTATAACTACCAGCTTTAACACCTTGCAGTGTTAAGCCTGATTGAACTGGTGTTGAGTTCCAATTATAAGTATAAGGTATGGTGCCCCCACTAGCAAAAATTGTTGCACTTCCATCTGCATTAAAACAAGGTGGATTACTAAATGATGTAATAGCGGTTGTTAAAGCTGTTGGTTCATCAATTTGAGATACCAATGATGTTTTACAGTTATTGGCATCAGTAACAAAAACAGTATATAAACCCATTGTTAGTAAAGAGGCAACGTTAGTTGACGATGTATTTGGTATCCAACTATAAGTGTATCCACTAGTACCTCCAGTAGCATTTATAATTACCGAACCATTATTACCGCCATTACATAACACATCAACAATTGTTGATGAAGCAATACTCAATGGCGCCAACGGCTCATTTACAACAACCGTTTTTGTTACTACGCAACCTTTATCATCAGTTACAACGGCTGTGTATGTAGCAGCAACTAATGCAGTAGCCGCAAGCCCATTGCCACCATTAGGCATCCAATTAATAACATATGGCGCTGTACCTTGTGTTATATTTATAGTTGCCGAACCAGTGTTTAAACCAAAACAAGCCACGTTAGAACTTGATGTTATGGCAACAGTTTGTGCAGGTAAATTTAATACAGTGGTTGAGAAAGTTTGAGGGCAATTATTAGCATCAACAATATTTAACGTATAATTACCGGCAACAATGTTATTTAAGTTTGGTGAGTTTGTGCCGCCGCTTATCCAAGTGTATGTGTAAGGAAAAATACCCCCTTGTATTTGTGCTGTTAAATTACCATTAGGTAAATTACACTCTGCATTATCAACTATAATTGAGCCTGTAATAGGCGTTGTTTGTGCAATTGTAATTGGCTCAATAACGGTACAACCTCGGGCATCTTTTACAGTAACATAATAATTACCATTAGGTAAATTAGTTGCTATAGCATTATTACCACCGCTTGGTTGCCAAGTATAGGTATATGCTAAAGTGCCTCCGTTAACGGTAACACTTGCGGTGCCATTTGAACCACCAAAACACGTAACACCTGTACCAGATGCAGTTGCCGATAAAGCCAATGGTGGCTGAGTTATTGTTACAAAGGTATTTGTGGTACATCCTTTAGCATCAGTTACGTTTACAGTATAGGTGCCAATAGGCAAACCATTTGCAATGGGCGAATTACTACCCGCTAATTGCCAATTATAACTGTATGGCAAATTACCACCACTTATTGCAAGTGTTGCCGAACCTGTTGAGTTACCATTACAATCAACATTTGTAGCCGAAACACTATTTATGACTAATAATTGTGGTTGATTAATTTGAACTGTTGTTATTAAACTACAATTTAACGCATCGGTAACCCTAACTGAGTAAGTGCCAACAGTTAATCCTGGCCTTATTGGTGTGCTACCGCCTACTATTAACCAATTATATAAATAAGCGCCAGTGCCACCTGTTGGTGTAACCGTTGCGGCGCCTGTAGCCGTTCCATTGCAAGTTACATCGGTTTTTATTATTGTAGTTAATAAAGGTAAAGGTTCAGTTATCATTGTAGTTGTTGCTGTTACTAAGCAACCATTACCCGATGTCACCTCAACGGTTGATGTACCGGTACCTAAACCTAAGCCTGTTAAGGCATTGCCTCCAACTGGCAACCAAGTGTAGGTAAATACGCCAGTACCACCTGTTACACTTGCAGTTGCCAATGCATTATTTGCACCATAACAACTTACATTGGTTACTGATGATATAGAAACTAACGGTGCTGGGTTATCGCCAACCGTTAATGTTGTTGTTTTATTACAACCGTTACTATCAAAAACTTTTACTGTATATGTATTTGCTAATAATGTTGTATTAAAAAAAGTAATACCACCCGTTGGTTGCCATTGGTATAAAAAAGAATTAGTGCCTCCAACTGCATTAACTGTTGCTTGCCCATTAGCTATGCTACAGTTAGAGTTTACAGTTGCAATACTTAACGTTATATCTGCTGGTTCGATAACTGTTACCGTTTCTGTAAATACACAATCATTTTCATCATCAATTGTTACAGAATAAGTGCCTGCAATAACATTTGTTAATGATGCTCCCGAAAAATTACCAGGCATCCAAGTATAGCTATAAGCGGGGGTTCCTCCAGTTGCATTTGCTAAAACAGCGCCATTAAAGCCTCCAAAACAAGATACTGAAACTGAACTTAATGCCGCAGTTAATGATGCTGTAGGTTGAGTAACTAAAACTGTACTTGTACTTACGCAACTGTGCGTATCGGTAACATTAACCGTATAAATACCTGCAATTAAATTAGCTATGGTTGTTGTGGTTACACCAGATGGCGACCAACTGTAAGTATATCCAGGTGAACCTCCAGTTGTTATAACTGTTGCTTTTCCATTTGCCCCATTAAAACAACTTACAGTTGTTGCCGTTAATTGACTAGATAGTGGCGTTGGTTGCGAAATTAAAGTTGTAGATGCAACACCTATACACCCAAACTGATCTTCAACACGAATGGTATAAATACCCGTAGGTACGCCACTTGTAACTAAATTATTACCACCACTAGGCGACCAAGTTTGAGTAAACACAGACCCTACACCAGTAAATGTTGCCGATGCAGCCCCTGTTAAATCGCCAAAGCAAGCTACGTTTGTGGTAGATAAAATACTTACTACAGGTGCTCCTAAATCTAAAATATTTGTGTTGGTAAATGATTTACAGCCATTAGCATCGGTAATTTGGCACTGATAGTTTCCTGCAAGTAGTCCTATTGCTAATGAGTTTGTGCCACCTGCAGGAAGCCAACTATAAGTAAATGCAGGAGTGCCTCCTGATGTTACCGCAATTGTTATTTCGCCATTTGGTTGGCCGCAGTTTGAGTTTGTAACTGTTAACACAGATGCAACCTTTGCCGGTTCGGTAATTGAAATTACTTCTTTATTTACACATCCTTTTGCATCTTTAGTATTAATAGTATATGTGCCTGCAACTAAATTACTAAACGTGTTGCCAACACTATTACCTGGGGCAATTGTGTTAGTATAATTTGCAGTACCACCTAAATTTGCAACGCTAATTACACCTGTGGTACCCGCATTACACAAGGCGTTTGTTGTGGTTAATATTGCTTGTAAAATTGCTGGTTCTGTTATTGTTACAGTTATCGAGTCTTGGCAACCTTTAACATCAGTAACCATAAGCGAATAAGTACCTGCTGGAATATTATTTAATAAAGAAGCTGTAGTTCCAGTAGGGCTCCAACTGTATGTGTAAGTACCGTTTGAACCCGTTGCACCACCAAACGCTTTACCATTACTATCACCAAAACATTTTTCGTTGGTTTGACTTGTTATTAATGCATTTAGTTGTGTTGGTTGCGTAACAATTACATTTGTTTTTACTACGCCACATCCGTTGGCATCAAAAGCTCGCACAGTGTAAGTGCCCGATGCTAAGTTATCAATAGTAGTTGTTGTAATTGCCGATGGCGACCAACTATACGTGTAACCAGCCGTGCCACCAGTTGCAGTAACAGTAGCCGAACCATTATTTAAATAATTACAACTTTCGGGAGTTATTGATGTTGTAATAGTTAATGGTAAGGGCTTTATAATAGTAACGGTTTGTGTAAGAGTGCACAATTTACTATCGGTTACTTTTAGGGTATATGTATTTGCACTTAAGTTAATAACGTTTGGCGAGTTAGGTAAAGTGGGTGTCCAACTATAACTATACGCCGTTGTGCCACCAGTAACTGTTGTGGTAATTAAGCCATTATTTAAATTTGAGCATGTTGTGTTAGTTGTAGAAAAAGCTATAGCTAATGCATTTGGCTGAGTTACGCTATAAGATGCGGTTGTTGAACAATTTTTTGCATCTAAAATAGTTACGCTATAATTAGCCGCAACTAATGTATTTAAGTTTTGAGTTATTTGCCCTGCATTTAACCAAGTGTATCCGTAAGGCGATGTTCCTCCAGTTGTTGTTAAATTGATAGCGCCATTGTTGCCATTAAAACAAAACACATTTGTAACTGTTGCTACAACCGCTAAGGCAGCTGTTGGTTGAGATATAGTAACTATCGTTTGTGTTGCGCAAAGTTTTGTATCTTTAACTAATAAAGTATAAGTACCCGCAGCAATGTTACTTATTGTTGATGTTGTTGCGCCACCAGGCGACCACGAATACGTGTAGTTTGGCGTACCACCCGAACCCGCCGCTGTAATTGAAGCATTATTACCCCCAAAACAACTCACATTAACACTGCTTGTAATATTGGCAACAAGTGGTAATGGCTGTGTAATAGTAATTACAGTTGATGCTTTACAAGCTTTAACATCCTCAACAAATAAAGTATAATTTCCACTAGATAGAGAAGCGATGTTATTTGTATTTAAGTTTATAGGCATCCAAGTATAAGTATAGGTGCCGTTACCGCCCGATGTGGTTGCATTAGCTGAACCATTGTTTAATTCGGCGCACGTTTCATTTATAAATGTAACCGATGGTACGAGTAAAGCAGGTTGTATTATAGTTACTGTAGTTGTTACGATACAGCCTTTAAAATCTTTTACAATTAAGGTATAAGTACCCGCTATTAAATTTGAAACACTTGGCGTATTTGCTGCAGTTGCAGTCCAGCTGTAAGTGTAAGGGCTTGTACCACCTGTTACCAATGCGCTTAACAGGCCATCTGTACCACTAAAACAAGTTACATTTGTTTTAGTTACAACTACTGATAATGCTGTTGGTTCTGTAATAACAAAAGTATTTGTAGCAGTACAACTTTTAGTATCTTTAGCTGTAACGGTATATGTGCCAGCATTTAAAGCAGTAACACTTGCGGTTGTTTGCGAGCCTGGCGCCCATAAATAAGTGTAACCAGGAGTTCCTCCATTTGCTAACGCAGTAATAGAACCATTTGCGGCACCATTACACAAAACATTTGTAAACGTACCATTTACAGCTAATGCGGATGTGGGTTGCGATATTGAAACAACAGTTTGTGTTTTACAACCAATGCCATCTTTAATTGTAACGGAATAAGTGCCGGGTATTAATCCTGTAGCTGTTTGTGAATTTTGAATAGGAGTTGTAGTCCAAGTATAAGTAAATGGCCCAACTCCACCAGTAGGATTTATAGTTGATGAGCCATTTGTGAAACCAAAACAACTTACATTTGTATTACTAGCAGATAGTGCTGCCGTAAAATTTGAATAACGAATTACGACAGTATCTCTATCTGCAGGGCAACTTAAATTACCTGTTGATGTTAAAAATAACGTTGCTGCACCAGCGGTTAACTCGCCAGCAGAAGGTGAGTATGTTACGTTAGATAACGTTGTGTTGTTTGGCGAAAATGTACCCGCACCACCCGACCAAATGCCTCCGCTTGCTCCTAAAACACTCGCATTAATAATTGTAGCTGGGCTTTGTTTGCAAATTAATTTATCTGCCCCTGCATTTGCTGTAATTGGGGCCGTATAAGTTGTAACAATTACCGAGTTAAATGCGGGTGGGCAACCCGTGGCATCGGTTAATTTTATATTAAATGTACCAACTCCAACATTAATAGTTTGTGCGGGGTTCACATTATTCCATAAATAAGTATATGGTGCAACCCCACCCGACGGAATAGCAGTTATAGTTGTTGATGTTTGCCCAAAACAAATAATTGGATTGCTTGGTTGAATATTAACTACTAAGGGCGCATTAAATGTAACACGAACGGTATCGCAAACATTATTTCCAGCACAGGATACGGATGTTCCACAAACTTTATAATCTACAAATGCTGGTGGTACGCCTGTTGGTGTAATTGTTGGTGTTAAGCAACCAGATGTGCAGGACAAAAAACTATTGTACGTGCCCAGTGCACCAGGAAAAATTGATGTCCATGTTGCCGAGCTTGCAATAATGCCCGATGCTATTACAGGTTTGTTACACCCATTATTTACCGATACGTTTGCTACTGTTATTGCAGGTGGCGGTATTGGACAATTTAAAATATTAAATTGAAAGTCGCGAATGGTTGACCCTATTAACACACCATTACGATACTCCTGAACCATAATACCTACCACAAACTGACCAATTGTTGGGGGTGTGCCACTTAGCATACCTGTTGTTGGATTTATTATTATTGGAGCGCCGCCTAATGGATTATTTGCAGAATAACCTGCAGCAAAAGTAACAGGTATAAAAGTAGCTGTGTTTCCTGTAAATGCAATTCCGTTATTATCATAAGGGTGGTATAGTGAGTAAACTAACACATCTCCATCAACATCCGTAGCGGCGTGGTTAAAGGTAAAAGGCTGATTAACACATAAAAATAAAGGTGGAAATAAATTAAACGTTGGGTTACTATTTGCAATAAAATTATTTCCTGCATTATTTAAACCAGGTATGTAGGCATAAATACCCTCGCCAGTAGCACCTGGGCCAACTAAATTTGATATAGAAAAATTTCGATTTCCGTCTTGGTAGTACAAATGATACCCACCAATGTTTGGAGGTAACGAAACTGTTGTTGTATAAATAGCCTCTTGCACACACGGCGATGGGTTTGGTTGAACAGCGCAAGGGTCTAAAGTTGAATTTAAGGTTTGCTGCGATGTTAAATTAATTGTTAAATTTTTAGATGGCGTAAAGGCAACACCATTATTGCCATAAACCTGTATGGTTACCGAGCCTGGTAAGCCAGCTGTATTTGGTCCACAATCTCTGTAAAACTTATACGTTACGGTATAAACGTTACCGCCGTTGTATACATAAGTTAATGAACCGCCAACAATGTGAGTTGCAAAACTAGATATTGGTAATAGCATTGCTATTAAAACAATAATGGGGAGTAAATATTTTTTCATACCGAGAGAAATTTTATTTTAAACGAGTAACTGATTACATACAACCAAAAATTAACCTATTTATTTATAATAAATGCATTAAAATTGGAAATAAAAAACCTTTTTAAATATAAGAAAATATCGCCAAATTATAGAGGTAAAAAATTAAGATTTTTAAACTATTCTATTAATCTATTTTACCTGTAATATGAATATAAGTTACGTTTTTTACTCATTAAAACCTACAATTAGCTAAATTTGTAGGCATTGTTGGTATTTAAGGGGGTGCAATTATTTTAATTTTCGCTCTACCTTGAAGGGATTCGCTTTAATTAAAAAAACTATCGCTTTAATACGTCTACAAAATTTCACTAACCAAAACACGTTAATAAGTTTACGAGCAATAACATAATAAACAAGGCTTAATTAATATTTTTAAATATTACAAAAAACAATATTAATGAGCGACATACAACACTTTTTTACGCCAATAGTTTTTAATAAAAATGAGTATATACAAAATCAAATTGGTTATACAGCTAATGCTTACAATAATGCAAATAATTTTCCTGATTTAGAAAACATTGACATTGCCATTTTAGGTGTTTGTGAAGATAGGCGCTCTAACAATATTGGTAGCGCACATGCCCCAAATGCCGTTCGTAATTATTTTTATAAATTATACTCAGGCAGTTACAAGCCGCGCGTTGCCGATTTAGGAAACATTATGCAGGGGCATGATGTTGAAGATACTTATTATGCACTAAAAGCAACTGTTGATTACTTAATACGCCATAACGTTATACCAGTTATTTTAGGTGGGAGTCAGGATTTAACTTACGCACAATTTTTAGGTTACGAAAAACTAGAGCAAACAATTAATGTAGCAACCATTGATGCAAGTTTTGATATTGGCGACCCCGAGGCAGATGTTACCAATACATCATACTTAGGTAAAATTATTTTACATCAGCCAAACTACTTATTTAATTATAGCAACATTGGGTATCAAACCTATTTAGTCGATCCTACATCGTTAGAGATGATGAATAAATTATATTTTGACGCCTACAGGTTAGGTGCCGTGCGCGATGCTATTGAAGAAGCCGAGCCAGTTATACGCCATGCCGATATGTTAAGTTTTGATATTTCGGCAATTAAACATAGCGATGCACCTGCACATACTATTGCGCAACCAAATGGTTTTTATAGCGAAGAGGCTTGCCAAATGATGCGCTATGCAGGAATGAATGATAAGTTAACATCGGTTGGTATTTACGAAATTAATACTGAGTTTGATGTACAGGATAAAACAGTGAGCTTAGCAGCACAAATGATGTGGTGCTTTTTAGATGGGTTTTATGGGCGAAAACAAGATTTTCCGTCGCGCACAAGTAGCGATTACCTTAAATTTAATGTAATTTTAGAAGACCAAGAACACAGTATTAATTTTTTTAAAAGTAAAAAAAGTGATCGTTGGTGGATGGAGATTCCTTATCCTCCAAGTAAAGGTTTAAAATTTGAACGCCACACGTTGCTTCCTTGTTCGTATAAAGATTATGAACTAGCTGTAAACAATGATGTGCCAGATAGATGGTGGCAAACCTATCAAAAACTAGCCTAACAAAAAAAGATTCTCAAATTGAGAATCTTTTTTTTACTTTAATAATATTGAGTTAAATCTTTAAAACGCAACAATGTATTTAAATTAAATTTTTATTTACGAGCTAAAACTTTTTTTACTGCATCAACAATGTTTACAGTATCTAAGCCATATTTAGTCATTAACTGATCGGGGGTTCCACTTTCGCCAAAGCTATCATTAACGGCAACAAACTCTTGTGGGGTGGGTGTGTTTTGCGATAACAACTGCGCAACACTATCGCCTAAGCCTCCATTCATTTGATGCTCTTCGGCAGTAACTACGCATTTAGTTTTGGCAACCGACGCTAAAATTGCATTCGCATCAAGTGGTTTAATGGTATGTATGTTAATTATTTCGGCATTTATACCTTGAGCCGCTAAAATTTCGCCCGCTTCAATAGCTTTCCATACCAAATGACCTGTTGCAATAATGGTTACATCTGTACCTTCGTTTAACATTACTGCTTTACCAATTTCAAACGTTTGATTTTCGGGTGTAAAGTTTGGCACTGTTGGCCTTCCAAATCTTAAATACACTGGACCTTCGTAACTCGCAATTGCAATTGTTGCAGCTTTTGTTTGATTGTAATCGCATGGATTAATAACACACATGTGCGGTAACATTTTCATCAAACCAATATCTTCGAGTATTTGATGAGTTGCCCCATCTTCGCCTAATGTAAGGCCTGCATGCGAGGCACATATTTTTACATTTTTTCCAGAGTAAGCAATACTTTGGCGAATTTGATCGTAAACACGACCAGTACTAAAATTTGCAAACGTACCTGTAAACGGAATTTTACCACCAATGGTTAAGCCAGCCGCAATGCCCATCATGTTAGCTTCGGCAATACCTATTTGAAAAAATCTTTCGGGATGATTTTTTTTAAAATCGTCCATTTTTAACGATCCTATTAAATCGGCACAAAGCGCCACAACGTTAGGGTTTGTTTTTCCTAACTCAGTTAATCCAGCTCCAAAGCCCGAGCGCGTATCTTTTTTATCGGTGTAAGTGTATTTTTTCATTTATAAATTGTATATGGTATCAGTTTTTAAAACTAACAAAAACCACTAAGACGTAGCTTTTTAAATGGCATTAATTATTAAACAAAATTATGGTTTTACAAACAATTTAAAATTGAGCTAATGTTGGCTTATTATCTAAAATAAGTTCAATTTTATCTAAAACTTCGGTAGTTAGTAATGGCATCACCTCTAATGACTTTAAATTTTCTTGTAGCTGCTCTTTTTTAGATGCGCCTAAAATTGCAGTGCTTACGTGATGGTTTTTTATTACCCAAGCAATAGATAGTTTTGCAAGGCTTGTACCTAAGCTTATTGCAAGGCTTGATAGTTTTTTTGTTTTATCTATTTTAGATTGCTCACCTAACGTGCGTTCTTTTAACCACTCCATCCCTTCAATAGTTAGTCGATTATCGGTAGGTATTTGGGTATTGTATTTACCACTTAAAAGACCCGATGCTAATGGGCTCCATATCGTTGTTCCTAATCCAAAATCTCTAAATAATAACAAATAATCTTTTTCAATTTTTGTTCGTTCAAACATATTGTATTGCGGTTGCTCCATTGTGGGTCCAATTAAGTGATGGCGTTCGGCAAATACAAATGCGGCCATAATTTCGTCGTTAGCCCACTCGCTGGTTCCCCAATATAAAATTTTGCCTTGTTGTATTAATGTGTTCATTGCCCAAACAGTTTCTTCAATTGGCGTGTTTTTATCTGGCCTGTGGCAATAAAACAAATCAATATAATCTACCTGCAAACGTTTTAGTGCGGCGTGGCAACCTTCAATAATATGCTTTCGCGATAAGCCAATTTGGTTTGGTTTTTTATCTTCGTAGCCAAAATAAACTTTGCTACTAACGCAATAAGAACTACGCGACCAGGGCTTGTGTTTTAAAATATTACCCATTACAATTTCCGATTGACCCGATGCATATACTTCGGCATTATCAAAAAAATTAATGCCGTTATCATAAGCCATCGTTAATAATTCGTCGGCCGTATTGTTTTCAATTTGTTTGCCAAATGTTATCCACGAACCAAATGATAGTACACTTACTTGCAGGCCCGATTTACCTAGTCTTCTATATTCCATAAATCTAATTTTAAATTAAATTTTAACATTTTAAACAAAAGTTCTAAACAAAATTTATTATCCGTTAATAACTAATGTGGAGTAAACGTTTTTTATTTAGTTTTACACTATAAACTTAAAAATATAAAAAATGAAAAATTATTTAATACCCGCATTTGCTTTATCAATGTTATTAACTTCTTGTGGCGATTCTAAAAAAGACGCAGCGTTAGCAACACAACATTTATTAGATTCGGTTAATGCAGTTAATGCGGTTAACAGAGCAGTTGATTCGGTTAATGCTTTAGCAACATCTAATGCTGCGGGTATTGAAACAAATACAATTGAGGTTTTACCAACAGTTGCAGAAGTTGTTGCGCCAGTTGTTGCAGCTGCAGTTGTAGCAACACCAGCAAAGCCTAAAAAAGCAAAAGTAACTCCTGTTAAAAATACTACAACTCAAGCGCCTCAAGCTGCACAAAACACACCAGCCGTTGCTGCTGAGCCTGCTGCAACAGCAGCTACTCCAGCCGCTACAACAACACCCGAAAAGAAAAAAATGTCGGGAGCTGCTAAAGGTGGTATTATTGGTGGCGCAAGTGGTGCTGTAATTGGTGCTGCTGCTGGTGCAATACTTGATAAAAACAACCGTGGTGCTGGCGCATTGTTAGGTGGCATTATTGGTGCTGCTGCTGGCACAGGTGTTGGTATTGGTGTTGGTAAAACTAAAGATAAGAAAAAAGCAGCTGAAACAAATTCAGCAACACCTACATCTACAAATCCGTAATTTATTTTTTAACTCACAATAAAAAAAAGCCGTTGTAAATTATTACAACGGCTTTTTTAATAACTTAAAATTAGTGATTTTAAATTTATTTAATTACCTATCTAAATTTCCGTAATCTAATTTTTTGCCCTGTATCATTAATATAATGCTACATACTAAAACAAAAAACGGAACGTACATTACCGCTTTAGGCAAATCAAAATGTATTAAAATAACTTCGGCTTTGCGTTTTAAACGTTCGGCAATTAAATACATAGCGGGCACTAAAATTAATGTAAGTATTGTTGCAAACGCTAAACCAAAAATCATAGTCCAACTTAATGGCCCCCAAAACACCACGTTATCGCCTCCAAAATGTATGTGTGGTGCCCCGTGAGCTAGCAAGCCTTCAAAATCAATATTTAAGCCAACAGCTAAAGGTATTAATCCTAAAATTGCGGCAAATGCAGTAAGTATAACTGGTGTCATACGTGTTCTTCCTGCATCAACAATGGCATCGTATAAACTCACCCCGCGTAACCTTTCTTCTTCGGCAAACTCAACCAATAAAATACCGTTTCGAACCACAATACCTGCTAAGGCTACAATACCAATACCTGTCATAACAATACTCATATCCATTTTAAAAATTGCTGTGCCTAACAATACACCAATTACACTTAAAATAATTTCGGATAAAATTATAATTGGTTTGCCAATTGAGTTAAATTGAATTACTAATACTAATAAAATAATACCAATAGCACTCATCATTGCACCCCCTAAAAAAGCACCTGTTTCAGCTTGTTCTTCGGCTTGGCCTGTAAATTTAACTTCTACCGCGCCTGTTGGTTTGTAATCTTTTGCTACGAGTTCTAACTTTGCCACAACGTTGTTAGCATTAAACCCTTCGAGTACATCACTAGATAAAGTAATAACGCGTTTGTTTTGTTTACGTTTAATACCACCGTAAGTATTTTCGTATCTAATATCGCAAAAAGCCGATAAGGGAATGTTACGAATCATACCCATCATATTCATATCTCGAAATGTAATTTTTATGTTTTTTATTTCTTCGATGTTTGTTCGCTGGCTATAATTGTAACGCAACTGTATTGGGTATTCATCGTTAGCATCTCTAAACTTACTTGGGTTATCTATACCAAAAACAGCTTTACGAATTTCCATAGCCAATTGTGCCGATGATATGCCTTCGCGATTTGCACGCTCACGATCAATATCAAAAACTATTTCGGGTTTATTATCAACAAAATCAGTTTTTAAATCGGCCACGCCTGGTACTTCCGATTCTTGTAAAAAGCGTTTTAGGTTTCGTGCATTTTCAACTAACTCTTCAAATTTATCGCCTTTAATTTCAATATTAATAGGCTTTGCAACAGGTGGGCCGCTTTGTTCTTTATTTGCAGTTATTTCGGCGCCTGCAATGTTCCATTTATTTGTTTGTAGTTGTTGTAAGTATTTCATGGTGCTTTGTCCATTGCGCTCGCTAAACTCTACAAAGTTAATAGCAATTTTACCTCGGTTGCCATACGAGCTTTGGTCTTCATCCTGTGGGTCGGTAACACCAATGGTTACATTAGTAATAATAGATGATACAACAGGATTGTTTTCGCCAACAATGGCATTAACTTTTTGCTCAACCAACTTCATAACTGCGTTTGTTTTTGAGGGGTCGGTACCCTCAGGTAACTTTACATATACAAATACATTGTTAGGATCGCCTTGCGGAAAAAACACCACGTTTGGAGAACGTACTTTCATTAAAAAGATAGAAAAAGCAAATAATAAAACGGTGTAGCCTAACAAAGCATAAGGGCGTTTTAATGCCCACACTAAAAAATTAGTGTATGCACCTTGAAATGCTGGCCATGCTTTTGTTTGAAAATTTTCGATAACCTTATATAAAAACAAACGGTGAACTACCATAAATAAGCCAAAAAATACCATTAGGTTACCAAATGCTATTTTGCCCATTGAGTAAAAAATAATAGCAACAATAGCATATAATAATAAACGCAACCAAGCCTTACGATTTATTTTGCCATAGTTTTGAAATTCTTCTTTATGCGATTTCATAAAATCGACCGCAAACACAGGATTAATAATATAGGCCACAAATAAAGATGCTAAAAGAGTTATGATTAATGTTACTGGTAAAAAAAACATAAACTTACCAATTATGCCAGGCCAAAATGCTAAAGGGATAAAAGGCGCTAAGGTGGTAATGGTGCCGCTTAACACAGGTAAAAACACTTCGCCAGCTGCTTTTTTGGCGGCAATTTTAATGTCTAATTTTCCGTTATCAAAAATACGATGCGTGTTTTCGATAACCACAATGGCATCATCTACCACAATACCAAGTGCTAATAAAAAAGCAAATAATACAATCATATTCATACTAAAGCCTATGGTTGGCATAAATATAAATGCAATAAACATGGATAACGGAACAGATAAGGCAACAAATAAGGCATTGGTAACACCCATAAAAAACATTAAAATAAGTGTTACTAAAATAAAGCCAATAATAATGGTGTTAATTAAATCGTGTAAAGTGAGTTTTGTTTTATCTGATTGATCGGCTGTAATTTTAATATCAATGTTTTTTGGAAACTCTGTTTCCTTTAACTCTTTAATACTTTCTTTAATTTTATCGGATGCCGAAATTAAATTTTCGCCAGCTCGTTTAATTACATTTAATGTTATAACGTTTTTTCCACTTAAGCGTGCGTAACTTTGGGTTTCCGATACAGTATCTAAAACTTGCGCAAAATCTTTTAAATAAAGACGTGCCCCCGATTGAGAATTAATTACTAAGTTTTTAATTTCATTAACAGTTTTAAATTCGTTTTTAATACTAATGGTACGCTTGGTGCCATCCATTGGAATTTGACCACCGCTAATGCTTACGTTTTCATAACCAATTGCGCGTTCTAAATCGCCCATAGTTAATTGCATGGCTTGCATTTTATACATATCCAAATTAACTTGTATTTCGCGATTAGGCGCGCCAACCATTTTAACTTCGGTAATTTCTTTTAAGCCTTCTATTTTATCTTTTAAATCGTCGGCATATTCTTTTAGTTTTTGCAAATCCATATCGCCGGCTATGTTAATGTACATAATAGGTAATTCGCTAAATGCTAATTCTTTTACAAAGGGTTGCCTTGTTAAGCCCGATGGTAAATCAGATTTTGCTTCATCTACTTTATCTTTTATAGCTTGGCGCGCCTTATCAATTGGTATACTTGTATTAAACTCAACAGTAATTAATGACACATCTTGCATTGAATTACTGGTTAATTTTTTTACACCAGGTATCGATTTTAATTTTTTTTCGAGAGGTTTAGTAATTGTATTTTCAATGTTACTTGGCGAGTTACCCGCATACACTGTACTAATAAAAAATTTAGGCACAACAATATCCGGAAAACTTTCTTTAGGTAAACTATTATATGAGCTAATGCCCATTAACGTAATAATAATAACAACTATATAAATAGCTGTTTTGTTATCTATAGCCCACGAGCTTGGTTTAAATTGTTTGAAATTCATATTTTTTTTAAATTAGATAATTAGTCAATGAGTTGATTCGACAATTATGTATGTATTTTTAATTAGTTATTTTTTTGTTAATTGACTAATAGTCACATTAACTCATTGCTTAATTTTAATTGCGTCGCCTTCATTTAAGCCATCGTAACCTGCTGTTATCAATAAATCTGTTTCGGTTAACCCTTCTTTTATTTCGGCAACACCATTGTATTCTTTACCTAAAATTACGTTGCGTTTTACTGCTTTTTTTGCATCGGCAATTAACACAAAACGTGTTCCTTTTAAATCTTTTTGAATATAGTTTACAGGAATTGCAATTACTGGCGTAGCCGATTTGTAATCGTTAATATTTAAAATTGCAATTTGATTTGGATGAAATTCTTTTTTATTATCTAATAAAATTTCTACGCCAAACGTACGGTTAAGTGTGTTGATGCTGCGAGACGAATAATTAATAACAGATAGTAAGCTATCGTTTGAATCGGGAAATTTAACAACAACCTCGTTACCTTTGTGTATTTTAGAGGAGTAACTTTCTGATAAATCGGCTTTAATTTTTAAATTATTAAAATTAATAACACGTATTGCTGGCATACCTGGTGCAGTTAATTGCCCTAGCTTAATATCAACCGCATCAACCGTTCCGTTAATTGGCGATATAACTTTAGTCATCCGAACTTGTTCTTGCAACATGGCTAATTTTTTTTCCATACTTTCTTTTTGAGTTTTAGCTTGTAAAAATTGCACTTCGGTTCCAATTTTTTGATCCCATAAATTTTTTTGTTTTTCGTATAATTGATTTACTAATTCGGCATTGGTTTGCAAATCTGATATTGTTTGTTGTATAACTCTGGCATCGGTTTCGGCTAACACTTGACCCTTTGTAACCACATCGCCCGCTTTTACATTTATTTTTGTAATTGTTCCTGGCATTTCGGCAGCTATCGATACGCTTTCTTCTGCATCAACCCTACCTTGCACATTTATAAATGTTTTAAAAGTTGTTGGTGTAATTGTAGTTGCTTCTACTAATACAAATTTTTGCATCGAGTCGCCTTCTAGTTTTAAAATTAAGGCAGCAATATCTGATAGTTGTGTTTTTAAATCGGCTTGCTTGGCTTTTAATTCAGTTAAGCTTACTGGCCCTTTATTGCCACCACAGGCACTTAGCAAAATTATAGTTGCGCCTATTAAAAATTGTTTAATGTTACTTAATGGTTGTTGTGATGCTTTCATAATTATGTGTTTTTTATGTAATGTATGTAATGGTTATTGCTATTTATTTTACGAGAACTCCAGTTGCTTTTAAATAATCTGTTTTATAGATAAGCATATCGTAAACCGCATTAAAATAATTGGTTTCGGCTTCTTTTAAAGATGTTTGAGCATTAATAATTTCGACGTTAGAGCCTACGCCTTGCTCATATTTTTTTTGCGACACTGTATAAATATTAGTTGCTAAATTTATGTTACGTTTTTGTGTAACTACAGTTAGTAAAGCATTGTTATAATTAATTGCAGCCACAGAGCCTTCGAGCTCAGTAGCTAATTGCAAGTTTTTTAAATTTAACTCTCCTTTTTTATACTCTATTTTTGCTTGTTGTATTTTATAATGGCGTTGCAAACCATCAAATAAATTTAACGATAACGTTGCACCTATTAAGCGTGTTTGGTAATAGTTATTTAAGTAGCCTACATATTTTAAATCGTTACCCAAGCCATTAGCGCTAAAATTGCCATAGGCTACAAGTGTTGGCAGATACCCAAATTTTAAACGTTTTATGTTTATTTGTGCTAACTTTTGTTGCGAGGTTAACAATTGAAATTCCGTACGTTTAGTTACATCAATTTTTGTTGCATCAATTTCTGATTTATCGTTTAATGATAACGAATCGCTTAGTGTTAGGATTTCTTTGCCAGCATATCCCATCTGAAATTTTAAAACTTGTTCGCTTAATGTAATTAAACGTTCTGTTTTTAGTTTTTCGGTTATTAAATTATTGTAAGCAACCTCTAATCTATCAACGTCTATTTGCTCAACAAAACCTTGCTTATTATAGGCTTTAGTATCGTTTAAAATTTTAGTGAGTTTTGTAACATTTGCATCTAATAATTTAATACGTTCGTTATTAACTAACATGCCGTAGTATGCTTTAGTTATTGCGCTAACGGTTTCGGTTTTACTGCGGTTAACACTAATTTTTGATAGGTTTATAAATTCCTTAGAGGCTAAAACTCCAAATAAATAATCGGCACTAAACACTAACCACGAGGCGCTTAAGGCTGCGCTTGTTTGAAATGTTGTTCCAAATTTTACAGGTATAAATGTGCCATCGGGAGCTCCAAAAATACTGCCTGGTAATAAAGAGGTTGGTATTTCCAAAAAGTTTTTCATATCAACACTACCACTAATTTGTGGTAAACCCATACCAACAATTTCGTTACGTTTGTATTTTGATAACAACACATCGTTTTGTGCATTTAAATAATTTGGGCTGTTTTTGTAAGCATAATCAATAGCTTGTTGTAAGCTAAAAATGTTACTTTTTTCTTGTGCGTTTAATACTCCAAAAAACAGAGTAATAAGGCTAAGTAGTAGTGTTGTTTTTTTCATAAATTTTTTTATTATTTTTAATTTTTATATGGTATACGCCCTATTTTCATTTGTGTTTGTTTGCAACAAACTCGTTGTAAGTGGTTATTTCATAAATTTTTTTTATTGTTTTTAATTGTCATTTAGTTTAGCAATTAAATAATCATTTTTGTTTTTGCTTTATTTAATGATTGCTATTTTACATGTTTAATTTTCAAATTGATTATTAATCTTCTTCTTCTTTTATTTTTTTATAATTATTAATTAGTTTATGCCCTTTAATAGTGCATACTCCATACACAAACATATCTAACACAATTTCGTGCGCTTTAGTAAACGTTATTTTATCAAACGTAAAATAATTGCCAAACATGAGCATATCTATTTGAGCCAAACGGTATTTTGCAGTAAACTCCTCATCAACATCATCTCTATAAACACCAAGTTTTTTGCCTGCTGATATGTTTCTTAAAATATCTTTAAGTGCGCACTCTTGTTTAAATTTTTGAAACTGATTAAACGCTTGTGGGTAAAATTTTTGAAGGTCTAAAAAGAAAATAGGATTAATGTGCTGCATCATTTCGCTCATTGTGTTTGATATGAGCATAATTTCGTGGATTGGATCTTTTGCTTTTTTTGCAATTTCTTGAAACAACACCTCGTTTTTTTGCATTTCAACTTCAACCATCTTTAAAACAATGTCATCTTTTTCGTTATAAAACTGATATATTGTTTTTTTCGACATTCCTAATTCCTTAGCAATATCATCCATAGTAATGCGTTTAATACCAAACTTAAAAAATAACTCTAAGGCAACTTTTAATATTTTTTCTTGAGGCTCCATTTTAATTTCGAAGCAAAACTACGGAAACTATTTTTGTTCTGCAAGTTTCCTGTAAAAAATAACTGAAATAAAATTCATAAAATGAATTATCTAATTTCCCATTCTTTCCAATCCATTTCTTCACCATTTAAAATACCAAGGTAGCTTTGGTATCTTTCTTTAGAAATACTACCAACCTCAACCGCCTTTAAAATTGCGCAGTGTGGCTCGTTAACATGCATGCAGTTGTTAAATTTACAATCATTAATGCGGGCTAATATTTCAGGAAAATAATGCCCAACTTCTTCTTTTTTCATTTCAACTAACCCTAATTCTTTAATACCGGGCGAATCTATAATGTTACCCCCAAACGATAGTGGAAACAATTCGGCAAACGTTGTGGTGTGCATTCCTTTTAAATGTGTAGCCGATATATCGCCCGTACGCAAATCTAACTTAGGTTCAATGGCATTAACTAACGTAGATTTGCCTACACCGCTATGCCCTGCAATTAAGGTTGTTTTGTTTTTTAATATTTTTTTAACAAGCTCAACATCGTCTAAGTTAAAAGAACTTATGGCAAAACAATCATACCCAATGTCGGTATATAATTTCATCATGTCGTTTTGCAAAACAATCATTTCCTCATCAAGCAAATCTACTTTATTAAAAATAATTTTGGGAGTTATGCCATAGGCTTCGGCAGTTATTAATAACCTATCAATAAACCCTAACGATGTGCGCGGGGCAACTAATGTGGCTAAAATTATTGCTTGATCGAGGTTACTAGCAATAATATGCGCCTGCTTTGATAAGTTGATGGATTTACGAATGATGTAGTTTTTGCGAGGATAAATTTTTGATATTTGGTTACTACCATCTTTATCACATTCAACATCTACTGTATCTCCAACGGCAACGGGGTTAGTTGTTTTACGATCATCTAACCTTATTTTACCTTTTAATCGGCAATCTAACAAAGTTCCATTTTCGGCTTTTACCAAATACCAACTCCCTGTCGATTTCATTACTAAACCTGTCATAGCTCAAATATAATAAAATCGTTAAATTTGAGATTAAATAAATAACAACACATGTCAATTAAAGTAAATAATATTACCAAGTTATACGGTTCGCAAAAAGCATTAAATAATGTTTCGTTCGAAATTGCAAGCAACGAAATTGTTGGTTTTTTAGGGCCAAACGGCGCAGGAAAAAGTACTATGATGAAAATACTAACATCGTACATACCAGCAACACAAGGCAGTGCAACAGTTTGTGGTTTTGATACAAAAGAAGAAAGTATTGATGTGCGAAAACAAATTGGTTACTTGCCCGAACACAACCCACTTTACTTAGATATGTATGTGAAGGAGTTTTTAGAGTTTATTGGTGGTTTATATAAAGTAAAAAACATAAAAGCACGAGTTGCCGAAATGATTGATATGACTGGCTTACAAGTTGAACAAAATAAAAAAATTGGTGCTTTAAGTAAAGGCTATCGCCAACGTGTTGGTTTAGCACAAGCCATGATACACGACCCTAAAGTGTTAATTATGGATGAGCCAACAACAGGCTTAGATCCTAACCAATTAGAAGAAATACGAAACTTAATTAAAAAATTAGGTAAGCAAAAAACAGTTATGCTAAGTACACATATTATGCAAGAGGTAGAGGCTGTTTGTGATAGAGTTATAATAATTAACAACGGGCAAATTGTGGCAAACGATACGGCGCAAACATTGCAACAAAACACCACTAAACAATTAATAACGGTTGAGTTTGATAAGCAAGTTGATGAAAAAATATTGCTTAGCATACTTGGCGTAGAAGAGGTTGTAAATATTGAAAACAATACTTGGAAAATTGTGGCAACACTAAAATACGATGTGCGAAAAGAATTATTTAATTACGCAGTTAAAAACAACATAACTGTGCTAACACTAAATAAAGAAGAGCAAAGTTTAGAAACTGTATTTAAACAGTTAACTAAAACTAAGTAATAATTTTAAAACAAAAATATTTAATCTACTTTTTTGCCTTGGCTAACCGCAGCTAAGTTACAAATGCGATAAAGTAAACGTGAGGCAACATTTGCATTCCACTCATCTTCGCCACCAACTTCGTTTACATCAAATGCAATTAATGTTTTACCACTTGCAACAACTTGCTCTAACAAATACAATACCTGCTCGGCCTCAAAGCCACCTGCAACTGGTGTGCCTGTGCCTGGGCAAAGTTTAGGATCAAGCCCATCAATATCAAAACTTAAATAAACATTTTGGGGTAACTCAGCAATTATTTCGTTACAAATAGTTGCCCAATTTTTACCGTTGTATTGTTGTTGTTTAATGTCTCTATCAAAAAATGTTTTCACCCTTCCTTTCGAGTTATTTATAATATCGAGTTCGGCCTCACAATAATCTCTAATGCCAACCTGCACTAGTTTTTGCACCTCTTTTATTTTTAAAGCATTATACATTATTGATGCATGCGAAAACTCAAACCCTTCATAAGCCACGCGTAAATCGGCATGAGCATCAATTTGTAAAATTGCAAAGTTGCCCACATGTTGGCTCAAAGCTTGCATCATACCAAGTGGTGTAGAGTGATCGCCGCCAATTAAACCAACAGTTTTATTTTGTTGTAAAAAATATAGGCAACGTTTTTTAACCCAAGCATTCATTTCTAAACAAGCCTTGTTCACATCATTAATTTCCGAAATAGAATTTGGACTTTCGCCGTTACACTGCCTATCTATTATTAATTCGGCAACGGGTCTATAGGTTTCGCTTTTATCACGTATGTCTTCGTTACTCTCATCCATTGCTATGCCTAAATGCCAAGCATTTTTAACCATTGGGTCATATAAATCTACCTGAAACGAAGCATCGAATATTTGTTGCGGCCCATCAATAGTACCGCCACCATAACTTACAGTAACCTCCCAAGGCACTGGTACTAAAACAATTTCTGCTTCGTTAATTGTAAACGGTAGGCCAAACATACCCGCATTAACATCGCCAACACTATTGGCATCAAAGTTTTTTATTTTTTCTTGCTTATTCATTTTCTTTTTTTAACTAAGTAAACGGCTATTTTAAAATTTTATGGGGCTAATCTATTAATTTTCCAAACTTCATTTAGTAACGTAAAACTAATTCGGTCGTGCAGTCTGCTTTTTCTGCCTTGCCAAAATTCGTAATAGTTTGCAGTAATTTCATATCCTCCCCAAAAACTGGGCCGAGGCACTTCTTCATTCTTAAATTTTTTTGTGTTATCTAAAATCATTAATTCTAACTCTTCTCTATTTTTTATAATTGCGCTTTGCGGCGAACTCCAAGCCCCTATTTTACTTTGAGTAGGGCGTTGGTTAAAATAGCTATCGCTTTTAATTGTCGATGCAATTTTTACTGTGCCTTCAATTCTTATTTGCCGTTCTAATTCGGGCCAAAAAAAATTTAAGCAAACGTGTGGGTTTGTTTCAATGTTATTTCCTTTACGAGATAAATAATTACTGTAAAAATAAAATTGATTGTTGTTGTATTCTCTTAAATACACAATACGCGATGTTGGTTTATTGCCATCAATAGTAGCTAAATTAAAAGCAAGTGGTTCGTTAACTTCTGCATCTATAGCTTGATTAAACCATTTATCGAAAAACAAATGCGGCTCATTAAAAACATCTTTTTTTGAAAGCTGACCTTTTAAAAAGTCTTCGCGCAAATTTTTTATATCTTGACTTTGTGATTTCATTGTTGTAAATTTACTATAATAAATTAATTGGTTGTATGCCTAAACCTGGAGATATTTTAATAGCCAAACCATTTTTACAAGATGGTAATTTTAAAAGGTCGATAATTTATTTAACCGACCATAATGAAAAGGGCAGTATGGGTTTTATAATGAATAAACCGCAGGGTTTGTTATTAAAAGATATTTTTCCACACTTAAAATACGGCAACTTTCCTTTGTTTGAAGGTGGTCCAGTATCATCAAACCAATTGTTTTACACCCATACTTTAGGTAAAAAGTTGAGCGATAGTATTGAAATAAGCGATGGTATTTTTTGGGGCGGCAATTTTTTTGAACTCACTTATTTTATCGAACATAAAAAAATTAAACCAAACGAAATTCGGTTTTACGTTGGTTACACAGGTTGGGATGTTGGGCAGCTAAATCAAGAAATTGAAAACGATTCGTGGTTTTATAAAACAGAAAATTATTTAAAATTAATGCGATTAAAACCCGAAGAAATGTGGGGATTTGAGTTATGTAAAATAAAACCAACTTATCGTGTGTTTAGTGATTATGCTTACGACCCCTCTTTAAATTAATTTTATGCAAAAAACTTGTGCTCGTTGTAATCAGGGCTTTGAGTGCAATGAATTAAACATTAGTAATTGTTTTTGCAATGTTGTTAAAATTTCCGAATCTCAATTAAAATATATTTCCGAAAAATTTAATAATTGTTTATGCAGTAATTGTTTAAACTTTTTTTCATTAACTAGCCAACAACAACCTAAAAATGACTGATGCAAACAAACCCTTTGATGTTGTGCTAATTGGCGCTGGTATTATGAGTGCAACAATTGGCATTTTATTAAAAGAGTTAAATCCACTACTTACTATTTGTGTTTATGAGCGCTTAAACGAAATTGCTAAAGAAAGCACCGACGCTTGGAATAATGCTGGCACAGGCCACTCGGCATTTTGCGAATTAAATTATACTCCCGAAAAAGATGGAAAAATTGATGTAACAAAAGCCATACGAATTGCTTCTAATTTTGAATTATCAAAAGAATTTTGGCACTATTTAATTGCAACGAAAAAAATAACAAATCAAAAAAAATATTTTACTAAAGTGCCTCACATTAGTTTTGTGTGGGGCGATGAAAATGTGTTTTACCTAAAAAAAAGATTTACAGAGTTAACTAAACACCCTTTGTTTAGCGACATGCAATACTCAACAAAATTTGACGTGCTCGAAAAATGGATGCCATTAGTAATGACTAATAGAGATTTTGGAATTGAGGTTGCGGCTACTAAAATGGAAATTGGAACTGATGTAAATTTTGGCGATTTAACACGCGATATGTTTGCCTATTTAAAAACATTAAATGGCGTTACAATTAATTTAGAATATGATGTTGATGATATTGAACGCGATGAAAATAAAAACTGGCAATTAAAAATTAAAAATTTAAAGTTAGATGAAACAAATGTAGCTGCTGCAAAATTTGTTTTTATAGGTGCAGGTGGCGGCTCACTACCATTGCTCGAAAAATCGAACATTGCTGAGGCGGAAGGTTATGGAGGCTTTCCAATAAGTGGGCAATGGTTAGTTTGTAACAATCAAAAAACAATTAACCAGCATTTTGCTAAAGTATATGGCAAGGCAAGTGTTGGTGCTCCCCCAATGAGCGTGCCGCATTTAGATACTCGAATAATTGATGGTAAAAAATCGTTACTATTTGGGCCATTTGCAGGCTTTAGCACAAAGTTTTTAAAACAAGGCTCGTATTGGGATTTACCTGCATCGGTAGAGTTAGATAACATTGTGCCCATGATTTCGGCTGGAGTAAACAACATATCATTAACAAAATATTTAATACAACAGGTAACACAAAGCCCCGATGATAGACTAGCTGCGTTACAACAATATTATCCCGAGGCAAAAATGGATGATTGGGATTTAGCAATTGCAGGGCAACGTGTGCAGGTTATTAAAAAAGATAAAATTGAAGGTGGTATTTTAGAATTTGGAACAGAAATTGTGGCGTCTGCCGATGGCTCTTTGGCTGCCTTACTAGGCGCATCTCCTGGCGCATCAACATCGGTAAGCGCTATGATTGAAGTGTTAAAAAAATGTTTTCCATCAAGCATTCATTCATCAAATTGGGTAACTATATTAACAACCATGATGCCATCTTACGGAAAAAGTTTTACAGAAAATGATGGTGACTTAATTAAAAAAAGTAGGGCACTTACAAACACTATTATTGATTAATTAAAATAAACTAAAAATTAATTTAAATAATAAATACTACCACTTAATACGCTAGCAAAACTAACCCATAACAAATAGGGTATGTTAATTAGGGCTGCAGTTTTGTTTATTTTATAAAAACAAAAAATCATTGCTAAAATACTAATCCAAATTGCAATAATTTCTAAAAAAGCAACGCCTAATAAATGGTGTTTAAAAAACAAAAAACTCCACCAAAAATTTAAGCCAAGTTGTAAGCAAAAAACATAAATAGCTAACGTTTGTTGCTTGTTTTTTTGTGTTTGTAAAATTAGGTATAGCGATATCCCCATTAAAATGTAAAGGGTTGTCCAAACGGGTCCAAATAAATAATTTGGAGGGTTAAACCAAGGTTTGTTTATTAACGGATACCACGACAAAATATTTCCAGCAGTTGCAAAGCCCGAGTATGCACCAATAAATAGAGGTAATATTATGCATAACAAAAGTGTAATTATTTTTTTAAAGTTCATAAACGTTTTTTTATTTTTTAGTTAAAAATGACTTTGTATTATTTGTGTGTTTTTTTATGATTTTTTTACCTTCGAGTTTAACCTCATCACTTTTTTTAAAACTCCAAACTATATCACTCGCATGTTTTCTTGTTGCTTCAATATTTACAATTGGCATTGGATACTCACTTCCAATTAGGCAATTGTAAAGTTGCTGTTCTATTAACGTTAATTTCCAAGGTTCGTGTATTAAATTTGCAGGTATGTTTTTTAACTCGGGTAACCATTGCTTAATAAATAATCCTTCAGGGTCGTGCTCTTCCGAATTTTTTATGGGATTATAAATTCGTAATGTATTAATACCAGTGGTGCCACTTTGCATTTGAAGTTGT
>JAYSUQ010000177.1:0-11185 GCA_043718985.1 Bacteroidota bacterium
CCTTATCACCAACACCGATGCCCAAAGCACCACCACTTGCACCTTCGCCAATAATTATACAAATAACTGGTACTTTTAGTTGCGTCATTTCTAATAAATTACGCGCTATTGCTTCGCCTTGCCCTCGCTCTTCAGCCTCTAAGCCAGGGTATGCACCAGGCGTATCAATAAAAGTAACAATTGGCTTGTTAAATTTTTCTGCCATTTTCATTAAACGTAATGCCTTGCGATAACCCTCGGGATTAGCCATGCCAAAACGTCTAATTTGACGCATTTTTGTATTAATACCTTTTTGCTGCCCAATAAACATAACGGTTTGCCCGTCAACATCGCCAAAACCTCCTACCATTGCTTTGTCGTCACCAACGGTTCTATCACCGTGTAGTTCTATAAACGATTTGTTTGATACATAATCAATGTAGGCTAATGTATATGGCCTTTCGGGATGGCGGCTAACTTGTACTCGTTGCCAAGCAGTTAAATTCGAAAAAATCTCTTCGCGTTTAGAAACAATTTTTGCTTCTAATTCGGCAATAGATTTACTCATATCAACCTTGCTTTTTTCGGCAACGCTTTTTAGTTTTTCAAGTTGCTCATCAAGCTCCTGAATTGGCTTTTCAAAATCTAAATAAATCATTAGTGGTTTTGATTAATTAAGCGACAAATATATAATAAATATTTTCTTTTTTGTTTTCAAAAAAAAGCCAAGTTTATTAACCTAAATTATGCAATTGCTAAAATAATTGCTAAACGTAATGCCATTTATTTTTATAAATTTGCATTGTTTTGCAAAGCACTTTAAATACACAACAACCACCCACAACTTATAGCAAATTTGTGGCGTTAAAAAAATTAACTAAGCTAACTTTATCTGCTTTGGTTGTGTTTTCGGCTATTATAACATATTTTACTATAGCTAACGAGTACCATTGGCAACAAATAATGGCAATTTGTGTAGGTGGTTTTTTAGTTACTGCTGCGGCTAATGGTTTTAATCAAATTATTGAAGTTGATTTGGATAAACTGATGCGCCGTACCGAACAACGACCTTTGCCAACAGGAATTTTAACTACTAAACAAGCATTTATTTTTTGTACAGTTTCGGGCACAGTTGGCACTGTAATGTTATGGATTTTCACTAATCCACTTTGTGGCTTGCTTGGGTTTATTTCAATTATATTATATGCTTTAGTTTATACTCCCCTAAAGCGTAAAACGCCTTTTTCGGTTTTCATAGGCGCTTTTCCTGGAGCGTTACCAACCTTAATTGGCGCTATAGCTGCAACTGATGGATTTGGGCACATTACTTTTTTTGCACTTCTTTTATTTTTAATTCAATTTTTTTGGCAATTTCCCCATTTTTGGGCCATTGCTTGGGTTAGCCACGATGATTATCAACGTGCCGGTTTTTTTATGTTGCCATCTAAAGGTGGGCGAGATAAAAGTTCGCGCTCGCAAATTTTAATATACACTTTATCATTATTTCCAATTGCTTTAACACCTTATGTATTTGGTTATACCGGCTGGCTATCAGCTACAGTGGTTAGTTGCATGGGCTTAGTTTTTATTTATCAAGCGTATAATTTATACAAAAGTGGCTCAATTAACGATGCTCGTAAATTAATGTTTGGCTCTTTTATTTATTTGCCATTGGTTCAATTAGCTTTAATGACACATTATTAAAATTTACTAAAATTAAATAAAAATGGAAGAAACCTTTAAACCAAGCCCCAGCTACAAGGCCGAATTAAAAGCAGCAAACGAAAAAACAGCAAAGCCATTATTGTGGGTTGGTATTGTTAGCATGGTAATGTTATTTGCAGGTTTAACAAGTGCTTATGTTGTGCGTGCCGATAACGGAAACTGGTTAATTTTTAATTTACCAACAGTGTTTTATTTAAGTACCGCCGTAATTATTTTAAGTAGTATTACTTTATTTACTGCATTGCAAATGGCAAAAAAAAATAACAACAAAGCTGTTATAATTAGCTTAATTGTAACATTTATTTTGGGCTTAGTATTTACAAAACTACAATTTTTAGGTTGGACAGAGTTAACCAACAAAGGAATTGTTTTTGCTGGAAAATATGCAAATGCTTCGGGTTCATTTTTATATGTATTAACTGGTTTGCATATTTTGCATTTATTAGGAGGTTTAATTGCCTTACTCGTTACTTTAAAAAATAGTGTAAAAGGACTGTATAACTCACAAAACACACTTGGATTAGAGCTTTGTTCAATTTATTGGCATTTTCTTGATATTTTATGGGTGTATTTGTTTTTATTTTTGCTATATATTCGTTAAACTTGTACCATAATTTTTTAAAAATTGTTAAAATATAAAATTTAAGTATGTCACACAGTACAGAAATTAGTTCAAAAGAAGCTTGGAGTGGCGGTCAGTCGCCGTTTCAAATTAGTTATGGTAAAATGATGATGTGGTTTTTCCTTGTTTCGGATGCCCTTACGTTTGGTGGTTTATTAACTTCGTATGGCTTTATTCGCCATAAATATTCTGAAGTATGGCCAAAAGCCGAAAATGTATTTACCCACTTTCCGTTTATTGAGCAACATTTGCCATTAGCTTATGTAGGTTTAATGACGTTTATTTTAATTATGTCGTCGGTAACAATGGTACTAGCTGTAGAGGCTGGTCATCGTAACGATAAAAATAAAGTAATTGTTTGGATGTTTTGGACTATTGTTGGAGGCGCAACATTTGTTGGCTCTCAAGCTTGGGAATGGTATCATTTTATACACGGTACAGCCGAAGGTGCTTTGCGTAACGTTTGGGATATGGAATCGGGCACCTATGTTCAGCAAATAGTACATGGCGCAAACATGACGGTTAATGAATATGGTGTGCCGCAGTTTGCTAATTATTTTTTCTTTATCACTGGTTTTCACGGTTTTCACGTGTTTTCGGGAGTTATAATAAATTTAATTATATTTTTAAATGCAGTTAATGGCACTTACGAGCGCCGCGGGCATTACGAAATGGTAGAAAAAGTTGGACTATATTGGCATTTTGTTGATTTAGTTTGGGTATTTGTATTTACTTTCTTTTACTTATTGTAATAATCTCAAAAATTTCAAAACTATTAACCAAAAAAATATTTAATATTATGTCAGAATTTCACGACGATTACCCACAATACGAATTAATGGCTCATCACAGTGATGAAGCTGGAAAAAAAATAAGAAAAACTTTATGGCGTGTGTTTTGGTACATGCTTGCTATTACTATTGCTGAATTAATTATTGGTTCTATGGCTCCTGCGCATGGCTGGAGTGGTACTTTAGGATTAAAAGTATTGTTTATTGGTTTAACAATTTTAAAAGCAGGCTTTATTGTATTAGCTTTTATGCACCTAGGCCACGAAGCTAAATTTTTTAAATGGATTGTATTATTACCATACATAATGTTTATGGCTTATGGTATTTTTATTATTTTAGATGAAGGTGTTTATAGTGGTATTAATCAAAACAGAACTGGGGTTGATCAGATTTTTGTTGATCAGCAAGCAAAATTAAAACAAGGGCACGGCCATCAAAGTGAAACAAACGGCGAGCATACTGAAGTGCCTTCGGAAGAAGCTCACCACTAAACTTTAGTTACCTATTAAATAAAAAAATCTGCACTAGTTGCGGATTTTTTTTGTTTAGTAAAACAGTGTTTTTAAATTTAGTAATTTGAGAATCGCTTTGCTTTTAGATTTATAAATTTTTATCCATTTTAGGATAAAAAATTAAAAAAATAACAATAAAAAAAACGGAGTAGGCTATATTAAAAAAGAAACGAAAACCATACAAATCAAGTATCATAAAAGTAATTACGCGGGTAAAAAACATCGTTATAAATAGTTGCACGCCCCACTGTTTCATATGCCATACACCAATTACCGAAATAAATTGTAAGGTAATAATGATGCCTAATATCATAGGTATAAAATCGCCAATACGTTTGGTTGATGGCATAAATAATATAGGAAAGGCTAACAAAATAAACACAATGGCGCAAACGCTGGTGTAAGTAATTAGTTTTGGTCGTTGTAATTGAGCCATTTTAATTTGTTCTAATTGCTTCAACAGGATCTAATTGCGATGCCCCATAAGCAGGTATAAAGCCACTAATAACACCAATTAAAACAGATATTGTTAGCCCTAAAATAATATTTGAACGTGTTAATGTAATTTCCATATCAATAACACCGTGAGCTGCAAAAGTAAGTAGGTAAATTAATATTAAGCCTAAAACGCCACCAATTACAGATAGAAAAACAGCCTCGAATAAAAATTGAGATAATATAAAATAATTTTTTGCCCCTAACGATTTTTGAATACCAATAATATTGGTTCGCTCTCTAACAGATACAAACATAATATTTGCAATACCAAAACCACCAACTAAAATACTAAAACCACCAATAATGGCTCCTGCAATGCCAACAATATCAAACAACCCATCAAAATTTTGACTTAATAAATTTGTCTCATTTAATGCAAAATCATCATCAACCATTGGTTTTAAACCTCTTATGCTTCGCATTACACCAGTTAACTCTTCTTTTAATTGCGCATTAGTTACACCTGGTTTTGCCTTGGCGGCAATAAATGGGTCGCTCGTTTCCGATTTTACATCCATTATTAAACGGGCAAAACCATAAGGTACAATTGCTTGGTTATCCATACTATTACCTAGCATACTTTCCCCTTCTTTTTTAGCCAAACCAATTACTTTACAATTACGACCAGCTACTTTAATTGTTTTGCCAATTGGGTTTTCTCCTTTTTGAAACAACCCAGCAGCAATAGCACTTCCTAAAATAACAACATTATAACCGCCAACAACTTCGTCTTCTCTAAAATAACGCCCATCTGCAATATCAAATTGTTTAATTTTTCCGTAATCAAACGACCAACCCGATACGGTTGCATTTTGCACCGAATTACTTTCAAATTTTAACGTTTTAGCCGCCGATACTCTAAAGCCAACTACCTCGGCGCTTTTTGTTTTACGTAACACTTCGGCCAACTCAACATACTCTGGCACAGGTCTATTCATGTACTTCCACCAAGGGTAATTGGGGCCAAAGGTCCAAGGCCATTTCATTACAAATACCACGTTATCGCCAAGGCTTTGCACACTATTGCGTATGTTACGTTCTAGGCTATCAACTACCGTAAAAACAGTAATAATGGCAAAAATACCAATGGTAATACCTAACAAACTTAAAAACGTACGTAGTTTGTTTGATACCAATGCTTGCCAAGCAAATACAATACTTTCCTTTAATAATGTTAAAACCATTGGCGTAAATATAGGATTAAATTTAAAAATAAAATAGATTACAAATTGTGTGAATAGCACTTTTTAGCGAGTGAATTGTTTTTTTAAATTATTGAAATTTTATTTCCGTATAAATTCTGTAACAAGCCATTTTTTTTCATTAAATGCTTTGTTAGTTTAGATAAAATAGTATATTTTTGCTACCAATTAAATTTTTAACAACTTATGCTAACGTTGGTGTTTGTGTTTAAATTTTATAAAAAATAAGTATGAAAAAAAATTTACTGATTTTAATTTTCGTTTTTCTAGGCATTACTAATTATTATTCTCAAAAAATAAATCCTTTTAAAAATGGTAAAGTTCCTCAGGTAACTTTTTCAGGATATATTGGTAAACATCCCGACATGATTGTTGGAAAAAAAGTATCTGAATTTACTTATGAAGAATTAGTAAAAGAATGTACATTTTATGCTGGAGATAGTTTGCAAGGGTTTAACTTTAATGAAACTTACGTAAGTTTATTAAAAGATAATTTTAGTTCATTATTTGAGTTTAGAAATATGATGTATCGTGCGCAACGCGATTATGTAAAGCATAAATTTAATTTAATTTCTAATGCTAAATTTAACGACCCAGTTCATGTAGAGCCACCAGTTATATTAGCCAGTGCGTGTTCAAACTTAGATTTTGAAAATGGTAATTTTTCAAACTGGGTAATAACAAGAGGATATAACACAAATTCTAACGGTAATTTAACGGCAACAGCTGTTCCTGCTGTTACAGGTACTAATCAAAATATTTATGCTTGCGATGATGTTGAATTAATATCTTCTGCATACAATACAGCAGCGAATGATGGACCGTTAAATGCAATTGGAGGAGCGGGCCTAGATCCAAGTGGTGGAGCATATTCAGCTAGGGTTGGTGATTTTAATATGAATGTATCGAGTGGTTATGGTTTTGGTTGTGGTAGTTCTCATATAAACAGTGGTTCTCAGGCAAATGGCGAAATACTTGAACAAACATTTGCAGTAACTGCGGCAAGCGCATTACTTTCGTTTGATTATGCGGTAATTTTAAATGATGGCGGACATCCAAACGGACAGCAACCTTATTTTCACGTATTTGTTAAAGATGCTACAACTGGGGTTGTACTTTCAACCTGTACTCAATATTACGTTCAAGCGCCTGCAGGATCGCCACCTCCAGGTTTCATCTATACAGGTTATGTTAATACTTTTGATAATTCAAAATTTTATGGAAGAAACTGGACATCAAATAGTATTAATCTTACTCCTTATATTGGCCAAAATGTAAATATTGAGTTCGTATCTGCTGGATGTACAGCTGGAGCGCATACTGCTTGGGCTTATATTGATGTTACTTGTGGTCCCGCAACAATTAACATGAATACAAATCCTTGCGCAGGAAGTCCGGTAACATTATCTGCACCAGCAATTTTTGGCGGATCATATTTATGGTCTGGTCCAGGTGTTGCAGGTTTAACAACACAAAATGTTTCTGCTACAACTAGCGGTACTTATTCAGTTGTGGTAACACCATCTCAAGGCGCTAGTTGCACCTACACTTTAACTAGAGTTGTTAATTTTGCAACCACACCTACTATCACTGCAAGTGCATCAAGCTCATCAATTTGTTCGGGCAACAGTAGTTTAATTACACCAAGTGGTGGCACAACTTACACTTTAGTAAATACTGGCGCAACGGGTTCAAGTTTTAATGTGAGTCCTACGGCCAATACAACATACACTATAATTGGAACAGATGCTACAGCTTGTTTAAATGCAGCATCACCAATTACGGTTAGTGTAACTTCAACCCCTACTATTTCTATTTTAAGCGTATCAAATGCATCCATTTGTTCAGGTGCTTCTAGTGTTATTAACCCAAGTGGCGCTACAACGTATACTTTGTTAAATACAAGCGCTACGGGTACAAGCTTTACAGTGAGTCCAACTGCAACAACAACATACTCAATTGTTGGCAACACTTCGGCATGTAGTAGTAATACCATTAACACAACAGTAGTTGTAACTTCTCCAATAGTAACACCAGCATTTACTAGTACTACAATTTGTGAAGGCAATAGCACTTCATTAACCGTGTCGGGAAGTGCCTCTAGTTCTCAAGTAAGTTTTGCAAACACTACTAGTGCTGCAATTAATGATAATTCAACAACAACATCAAACATTACAGTTTCAGGATTATCAGGAACAGTTGGTAGCAGTTTGTTAAACTTAAATTTAAACATTAATCATACTTTTGATGGCGATTTAACTATTAAATTAGTTTGCCCTAGTAATAATACAATCACATTATCAGCTGCTCACGGTGCTGGTGGCGATAATTATACAAACACTACATTTACTGCTACTGGTGGCTCAGCATTAGTTAGCGCTCCTTTTACTGGTACATTTACTCCCGATAATGCATTTGGTGCTTTAAGTACTTGTTTGTTAAACGGTGTTTGGAAATTATTAGTTACCGATGGTGCAGGTGGAGATATCGGTACGTTATTAAATTGGAGTATCACGTTTGCAAATCAAAATACCTATTCGTGGTTGCCTACAACGGGTATTAGTCCAACAACTGGCACAAATGTAGTTGCTAATCCAACAACATCAACAGTATATACAGTTACAGGTACAGATGCAACTGGTTGTAGCTTATCTAAAACGGTAGCGGTTAATGTTAATGCAGCACCAATTCCAACTATTGCATCTACAAATACATTATGTTTAGGGAGCGCTTTAACATTTACTGGTAGTGGCGCAACAACATATACATGGAGTGGCGGTACAGGTAATGGCTTAGCTACAACAACAGGTAGTGTTGTAAATGCTACACCAACAGCAAGTGGTAATATAAACTACACATTAAATTTAACTTCAGCAGCTGGATGTACAAATACTGCAAGTAAAACAATTACAGTTAATCCTGTACCTACTGCAAATGCAGGAACTGGAGGTACAATTACATGTTCAACAACAACCTTATCGTTATCAGGTTCGGGTAGTACAAATTATTTATGGACGGGCCCTGCGGGAGGTATTGTTTCGGGAGCAACAACAGCTACACCAATTGTGAGTTTGCAAGGCACTTATAGTTTAGCGGTTACATCGGCTGCTGGTTGTACTTCTCCAATTTCTACAGTAGTTATTACTCAAAATATTATAGCGCCAACTGTTGCTGTGGTAACAACTGGTTCGTTAAATTGTGTTGCAACATCAACTACAATTGCTTTAACAACAACTGCTTCGCCAATTAGTTATACTTGGTCGGCAGCATCGGGTATTGTTTCGGGTAACGGTACAGGTACTATTACAGTAAACCAGCCAGTAACTTATAATTATACCGTTACAAATACAAGTAATGGTTGTAAAACAACAGGTAATCAAGCAATAACTCAAAACAATACAGTTCCAACCTTAACGGTATCAACTGCTCAATTATTAAGTTGTGGTGTAGCAGCAGTTACGTTAACTGGTAGTGCAACTCCATCTACCTGTACGCCAACTTGGTTAGGAGGTGTAACAGCTAGTGGTATGAGTGGTACTACTTACACTGCATCTGCAAGTGCTTCAAACGTATATACTTTATCGGTTACAAATCCTATAAATAGTTGTGTTACATCTAAAACAATAGAAGTGTTGCCTAGCCCAGGTTTACCCGATTTATCGGCACCAATTATTAGTAATTCAATAACGTGTGTTACTAATACTGCTACAGCACAAGTAACAACAACAACAACACCTGTTACTTACACTTGGTCGGGTGTAGGTATTACATCGGGTGTAAACTCAAATTCAATTGCGGTAAACGCAAGTGGTAATTATACATTGGTGGTGCAAAACACAACATTTACAACGTGTGTAACATCAATAGTTGTAAATGTTCCTTTAAACACAACGCCACCAAGCCCAACGGCAACTAGCCCAACTAGTTTAACGTGTAGCACTTTAACTACCGCATTAAATGGCTTACCAGCTAGCGGCGTAACGTATACTTGGACAGGGCCTAGCGTAACAAGTGGAGCAAATGCACAAAATGCGGTTGCAGGAGCACCTGGTACTTATACATTAAAAGTCACAAATTCGGTAAACGGATGTACAGCTATTGCAACTACAACAGTAAATCAAAATATAATTGTTCCTAGCCCAACAGCAACGAGCCCAACGAGCTTAACGTGCAGTACATTAACAACAGCTTTAAACGGTAATCCTGCAAGTGGGGTTACTTATACTTGGACAGGTGCCAGTGTAACAAGTGGAGTAAATAATCAAAATGCTGTTGCTGGTGCACCTGGTACCTATACATTAAAAGTTACTGATGCTATAAATAGTTGTACAGCAGCTATAACTACAACCGTTAATCAAAATATAGTCGCTCCAAGTCCAACGGCAACTAGCCCAACTAGTTTAACGTGTAGCACTTTAACTACCGCATTAAATGGCTTACCAGCAAGTGGAGTTACTTATACTTGGACAGGTGCCAGTGTAACAAGTGGAGCAAATAATCAAAATGCGGTTGCAGGAGCTCCGGGTGCTTATACCTTAAATGTTACAGATGCAATTAACAGCTGCACGGCTGTTACAACTACTACGGTTTATCAAAATATTACCCCACCAAGTCCATCGGCTTCGGCAACTGGCTCAATAACTTGTTTAACAAATACAATTACATTAACAGCACTACCTTCATCTGGAGTAACATACTCTTGGTCAGGATTTGGAATAGTTGGTTCAAATACAGGTGCTAGTATAACAACATCTGTATCTACTATATATACAGTACAAGTAACAAGCACTACAAATAGTTGTGTAGCTACATCCACAGTACTTGCACCTATAAATACAACACCTCCAAATCCATCTATAACAAATACAACAGTATTAAAATGTAATGCCTTAACAGCAACATTAACAGGTGGCCCATTAACAGGTGTTACTTATACTTGGACTGGTACAGGAATAACATCAAGTATTAATACCTATTCCGCTACAGTAAATCAGCCAGGTACTTTTGATTTAAGTGTAACAAATAATATAACAGGATGTATTGGAGTTGAACACATTACAGTATTGCAAGATATTGTAGTTATTACGCCAACTATAAGTTTACCAGCTGTTTTAAATTGTACAAATACAAGCGAAGTTCTATCTAGTTCGCCTACTAGTGGTGTTACTTACACTTGGTCAGGAACAGGTATTACTTCCTCTGTTAATAGTGCAACAGCTGCAGTAAATCAAACTGGTGTTTTTACTTTAAGCGTTACAAATAATACTAATGGTTGTATTGGTTCGCAAACAACTTCAGTAAATCAAAACACAACGGTTATTACTCCAAACATTTCAGTACCAGCAGTTTTAAATTGTACAAATACTGTAACAAGTATTATTGCTTTGCCTAGTAGTGGCGTTACTTATACCTGGACTGGAACTGGAATTACAGCAGGAGCTAATACTTCAAATGTGACTGTAAACCAACAAAATACATATACGTTAAGTGTAACAAACCTAAGTAATGGGTGTGTTGGAACAGGAACAGTTAATACTATTCAAGATATAACACCACCAACGATAACGGCAACAAATACCAACTCATTAAATTGTGTTGTAACAACGGCAACCTTAACAGGTACAGGCGGTGGCACTTATAATTGGAGTGGCACGGGTATTACATCGGGCGGTGCAACAGCAACGCCAATAGTTAATTTAGGCGGTACGTTTAATTTAACGGTAACGGCAGCAAATGGATGTACGACTACTGCAAACACAACAGTAATAAGAGATGTAACACCACCAACGATAACGGCAACAAATACCAACTCATTAAATTGTGTTGTAACAACAGCAACCTTAACAGGTACAGGCG
>JAYSUQ010000178.1:0-11184 GCA_043718985.1 Bacteroidota bacterium
ATGTTTTTTTATGTCTTCGTAAACACAAATTTACATTATTAAAAAAGGATAACCTTTGGTTACCCTTTTTGTTGGAAAATTAGTCGGTTAGTAGTGTTAAATTTTAATTGTGTTTTGCGTGAAGGATTGAAGTGAAAATCTTTTTTGTTTTTTTACAAAAAAATTGAAACGTAAAGCCTGACGACGCAGCCTTTTGCGCCGACACGCCCTAATTTTTTAGAGCTAGGTTTATTTTTTCGTCGCCAATTTTATAGGGTAAATAGGTGAAAATAAATTGAAACATTTCTTGGCTCGTTGTCATACTTTTAATGCCATCGCCCTGTGTTACTAGTTTTGATGGCTTGTTTGGATTATTAGGGTTTTTGTTTGTGTTATCAAAAGTACCATAAACGTGTATGGTTGTGCCACCATCTATTTTAATTGGGTGTAAAAAAGTATAGTAATATTGCCATTTAAAATCCCATTTATTAATTTTTATTAGCGGTATGGTATCGCCTGTTTGTGTAGTTGCAAATGCCCAAAATGTTTTACCTAATAAATGCATGTGTGGGTTAACTGATAGTATTGATATGCTTTTATCAATAAGAGCATGCGTATAAAAGGTTTCTGTTTTATTGGGATGAATAAGTAATTCGGGTTCAATTTTACTAATACCAAAGGTTCCCATTTGTGTTTCAAAAATTGGGCGCGTGGGTTTTTTACCATAAAATACATTTATGTATGCGCTATCTAAAACACTTTTATTGCTTGGACCATAGTGTATACTTTTTAACAATATAGATGAATGCTTTGTTACTTTATAGCCCCCGATGTTACTAGGGTATTGTGGTGGCAAATAACCTGGCAAATAATAAACGGTATTGGGCGTTAATATAGGAAACGTTGTATCGTCGTTTAATATATTAATTGTTTTAAATAATGTATTATAGTTTTGGTACTCATCTAAAGCATATGTGTTTTTAAATGTGTAGTTTGTTTTTTTTAATCCATCGTAATTTATTAAATGGCCATTAACGTGATGCGCTAATTTGCGCTGTGTGGTTACAAACTCAAAATATTTAACAAAGGTGTCTTTAGCAAATTGCATTGGTATGTTTACAACATAAAACTTATCGGTGCCATTGCCACTAATAGGCAAGGCTTGTTTAAATTTAAAAACGGTATCGGGTTTGTTAAATGCCGAGCCTGTGTAAAAAACAGGTGCGGTAGGTGTTTTGGTTTCATCACCTTTAGGGCAGCCGTTTTGAACCCAACATTTTATTGTGTTTATTTGGCAAGGCGTTAGCGTGCGCTCGCCAACAAAATGGGTGTAGTTAACATCGGCAGGCCAAGGCGGCATGTAACCTGTTTGAGTTACAAATTTTATTTTTTTTGCGTTTTTTTTAACATCGCTATAATTATTTAATTCAAAAGGTCCGCTTTGGCCAGCTCTGTGACAGGGGGTGCAGTATTTAAAAATAATTGGCGCTACATCAACAAAAGTTGGATTATTGTTTTTTTGTAATTCATCACAATTATTAGTTTCTTTTTTTGAATTGTTACATTCGTAAAAAAAAATTATAATTAAAATAAGTATTCCTAAAACTTTACTCTTGCACATAAACTCGTTTTACACGCGACGAAATATTAGTTAGTACCTCGTATGGTATTGTGTCCATTGAGTTTGATAGGTTTATTAATTGTTCGTTGTTTTCAAAAACAATAACCTCGTCGCCCTCTTTGCAATTTATACTTGTAACATCAACCATACACATATCCATACAAATATTACCAATTGTTGGGCAGGCTACTTTATTTATTTGTACACTAAAATTACCGTTGCCTAATTTTCGGCTAAAGCCATCGGCATAACCAATTGGTATAGTTGCTATGGTTGTTGGTTTGGTTATTTTACCATTACGATTATAACCAACGGTTTGACCTGCTTGTACTTTTTTTAGTTGAGATATTTTTGTTTTTAACGTGCTAATGTTTTGCAAGTGTTGTTTTGCAACCTCATTAAACCCAACACCGTAAAGCCCAATTCCTAAACGCACCATGTTGTAATGTGCATTTTTAAAACGGGTTATTGCACCCGAGTTGCAAATGTGTTTAAGTGTTTGATACCCTATTTTGGTTTCAATTTGAGATGATAGTTTTTCAAATAAACTAATTTGTGTTTCGGTAAAAGCATCAAATGTTTTATCATCGCTAGCAACTAAATGCGAAAATATACTTTGTACTTTTAGTTCGGTTTCTTTATTTAAAAAAGTACATAGCTCATCTACCTCATCATTTTCAAAACCTAACCGATGCATTCCCGTATCTAGTTTTATATGCACTGGGTAAGGCTCTGCAATTGCTTTTAATTGTAAAGCTTGCAAAAATTCATTAGCAACTTTAAACGAAAATATTTCAGGCTCTAATCGGTAATCAATTATATCATTATACGACGATTCCTCTGGACTCATTACCATAATAGGCAAATGAATACCTGCCTTTCGTAGCTCAACGCCTTCATCAGCATAAGCAACTGCTAAATAATTTATGTGGTGGTGCTGTAATGTAAATGCAATTTCGGCACTACCACTACCATATCCAGTAGCTTTTACCATACACATTAATTTAGTTTTATTGCTAATTTGTGTGCGATAAAAATTAATGTTATGTACCAATGTGTTTAAATTAATTTCTAAAACGGTGTCGTGGCTTTTTTGTTGGTATAGTTTACTTATGTTTTCAAATTCGTAACGTCGTGCGCCTTTCAGTAAAACAATTGCATCTTTAAATTGCAAGTGTGTGTTGGTTTTACTTTCTAAAATAAACTGCGATGTTGTTTCAAAAAAATAAGACTTTAGTTTAAATAATTGTTGTTGCTGAGCTATTTCGTGTCCAATGCCAATTACTAAATCTACTTTAAATTGTAACATTAAATTAGCTACTGTTTTATATAATTCTATTCCAGTTTTCCCACTTTGCTCAATATCTGATAAAATTACTATTTTACTTCCACCTCTATTTTGTTGTTGTTGGTAATGCAATGCAATTTCAAGCGCATTAATATCTGAGTTATAAAAATCATTTATTAAAACACAGTTATTGTTTCCTAGTTTTAACTCAAGCCGCATAGCAACCGATTGTAGCGTTAACATACGCTTTGCTATTAAATCATTATAAACACCTAAATGCAAAAGTGTAGCCCAGCAGGTTATAGCATTATCAACACTAGCAGCATCAGTAAACGGAATAGTTATACTGTAATTATTTAATTTATAATTAGCATTTATTACCGTATGTAATCCGTTTTGGTTAACGGTAGTTATTTGTAATGTTGCTGTTTTTTGTTTACCAATTACAATGGCATGTTTAGGTAATAATATTATTTGCTCTTCGGTTAACGATAAGGCATTTATAATAATGTTTTCGCTATTTAAAAATAATTTTAATTTTTCATTTAATTTTTCATTACTGTTAACAAAGCCTTCGTCGTGCGCTGTACCTAAAGTTGTTAATATGCCTAAAGTTGGCTTTATAATTTTTTCGAGTATTGGCATTTCATTTAATTGAGATATGCCTGCCTCAAACACACCAAGTGTATGATGGCTATTTAACTGCCAAACCGATAACGGAACTCCAACTTGCGAGTTATAACTTTTTGGGCTTCGGCAAATCGTATAATCATCTTTTAATAATTGATACAACCACTCTTTAACAATAGTTTTACCATTACTGCCCGTTATACCAATAATGGGTATGTTAAATAAATTACGATGCCATGTTGCCATTTTTTGTAAGGCCACTTGTGTATCGTTAACTACATAAAAACATGCATCTTTAATGTAGTTGCAATTAGCTGGAATGTAATTTACTACAAATGTTTTTACACCCTTTTGATACAACGATAACACATACTGGTGCGCATCATTTTTTTTGGTAACTAAAGCAATAAATAAAGCGCTTTCGGGTTGCATTAATTGCCGGCTATCAATTAAAATTGTTGATGCAAAATTATTAGTTGCACCAATTGTTTTGGCATTAATAACTTTAGCTATTTGGGTTGTATTATACACTAAAAAAAAGTGACTTATTTTTATACAAAATAAGTCACTTTTAGTGCATTTTCCAATTTTATTATTTTAATGTTTTGTTTTTAATTAGCAACAAGTGTTTTTACAACATTTTTAACTTTACTTTCCAGCCTTTAATTTATCTGCAAATTCTTTTCCTTTTGCCTCGTTACCCGTTAAGTAATATAGCTTTCTTAAAGCTGTCATAGTAGCTCTATCTCCTTCTTTTATAGATAATGCTTGCTCTAAAAATGGAATTGCTTTTTTATAATATTCAGCACTTTTTGTTTCGTATTCTTTTTGTTTTTTTGCTAAGTCGGTAATACTTGTTTTTTCCATCGATTTGTTATACAAAGTTCCTCCATAATTATTGTATAACGCTCCTAAATTATATAACGCATTAAAATAACTATCAGCATTGCTTGGTTTTAAATCAATTGCTTTTTGGTAATGTTCAGATGCTTTCATTACTAAGTTATCATAATCTGCAGGTTTTGTAGTGTCTTTACCAGTTTTGCCGCGAGGGTTAGCAAGGTTATCATAAACATTACCTATTACTAACTGCAATTGTGGGTTAGTTGGTTCTTTTTCTATTGCTGCTTTTAAGTTATTTAACGCTTGCTCTTGGTTACCTTTTTGTAAATGTATTTCGGTTTCGCGATTCATTAAATACACATCGTTAGGAAATTGCTTGCGTCCCATTTTTAAATATTCTAATGCGCTTGCTGTATCTTTAGCTACTAGTTTAGCATCGTAAATTGTTTGGTAATTATATGGGCTTGCCATTTTTTGATCAATCATTTTTTTATTATAATCAATCATTTTTGTAGTGTTTTTTGCTTTTTGGGCAGATATACAAGCATTGTAAAATCCTGCCGTATCTTTTTTACCACTTATTAACGAGTTTAAAATGGCCGATTTATAAAAATAATCTGCCGACTCATCAAACTTTTTTGCTTTGTATTTTCCAACAGCAATGTTAGATGCCTCTAACTTTAATTGCATAGCAACTTGGCTTAATTTTAAATCATCGTCGCTTGGCATTGTGCCACCTTTGGCAATGTTCATAATGTTTTCCAGGTATTTAGGATCTAATTCTTTAATTTTATCAAAAGCGTTGTTTGCTTCTTCAAATTCTGTTAACGATGTTAAACCATAGGCTGCTTCCGACCTAGAGTTTTTATCGGGCATTGTTGGCTCTAATCTTTTTTGTTCAGCAGTCCAATTATATTTATACAGGTTATATAAAATTCGTGTTTTGTAAGCGTACGTTTTTGCTTGGTTTTTTGTATCTTCATTTAAAACAGCCAAATCAATGTTTTCTTTAGCTTTCATTAAATACGATATATCTGGTTTATCCTTTAAAGTTGATTCGTAATCATTTAAAGCCCTCCAAGCATTTTGAACTTTTGTTTTTTGTGCCATTCCCAACATTGGTAAAGCAGCAAGTGCTAATAACTGAATTGTTTTTTTCATTATATTTTTTTTGTTTTATTAAAAGTTAGTTATCGTATTTTAAGTTGCTTTGGTATTTCAATTTAAATACCACGTTTTAGTTTTTAACGTTTATTAAGATTGCATGTATTTTAAAATAAAAGGATACAGATTAATTTTAAATCCGTATCCTTTAAAGCCTTATTTTTTTAATTTTCTACCTGGTCGTTAGCTATATTGTTATCTGTTGTAGTTATTTCGGGGCTTGGGGTTTCAGGGTTTTCACCTTCTACAGCAGCCTCTACTTCTTCTTCATGGTCTACTTTTGTAACAGCTGCAATGCTATCAGTATCTTGTATATTAATTAAACGCACGCCTTGTGTTGCACGGCCCATAACTCGTAAGTCGCTAACATTCATCCGAATTGCTATTCCGTTTTTAGTAATAATCATTAAATCATTAGCATCTGTAACCGATTTAATTGCAACTAAATTTCCTGTTTTATCCGTAATATTAATTGTTTTAACGCCTTTGCCACCACGGTTTGTAATGCGGTACTCTTCAATATCACTACGCTTACCGTAACCTTTTTCCGATACTACTAAAACATTTGTTTCTGGGTTATCAATACAAATCATTCCAATAACTTCGTTGTTACCGCCTTCGTCATCGTTTAAATCAATACCAATTACACCCGATGCGTTACGTCCCATTGGCCGTACTTTTTCTTCAGGAAAACGACACACCTTACCCAATTTGGTAGCTAGCATTATTTCATTTTTCCCGTTAGTTAAAGCTGCTTCTAACAACACATCTCCTTCGCGAATAGTAATGGCGTTAATGCCGTTAGTACGAGGGCGAGAATAAGCCTCTATTGATGTTTTTTTAATGATACCATCTTTAGTACATAAAATAATAAAATTATTATTAATGTATTCTTCGTCGGTTAAATCTTTAATATTAATAAATGCTTTTACTTTATCATCTGGCGCAATACTAATAATATTTTGTATAGCACGACCCTTGCTATTTTTAGCTCCTTCGGGCACTTCATAAGCACGTAACCAAAACACTTGACCTTTTTCGGTAAACAATAAAATGTAGTTGTGCGTAGATGCTATAAACATATGTTCAACAAAATCTTCATCGCGGGTTGCTGTTCCTTTACTACCTCGACCACCACGATTTTGCGCACGGTACTCGGCTAAATTCGTGCGTTTCATATAACCTAAATGAGATATTGTAATCACAACATTTTCATCGGCTATCATATCTTCAATACGTAAATCATCGCCAGCATAAATAATTTCGCTGCGTCTTTCATCGCCATATTTTTCTTTTATTTCAACCAACTCGTCGCGTATAATTTGGTATCGTAATGGCTCGTTGCTTAAAATATCTTTAAAGTGTGCAATGCTTTTCATTAACTCAGCATACTCTGCATTTAATTTATCAACCTCTAGTCCAGTTAACGTGCGTAAACGCATATCTAAAATAGCACGTGCTTGTATTTCCGATAAACTAAAGCGGGCAATTAACTCATCTTTAGCAATATCTGGGCTATCGCTTTCGCGGATAACTTTAATTACCTCTTCAATATTTTTTTGAGCAATTAATAAGCCTTCTAAAATATGAGCTCGCTTTTCAGCTTGTATTAAATCGTATTTTGTTCGGCGCACAACCACATCGTGGCGATGGTCTACAAAATGACGAATCATATCTTTTAAATTCAACATTTCGGGTCGGCCTTTAACTAGCACAACGTTATTAATAGAAAATGATGTTTGTAAAGCTGAATATTTATATAGGTTATTTAATACTACGTTAGATATTGCATCTGCGCGTAATTCATAAACAACACGCATTCCTTCACGGTTACTTTCATCCCGTATTTCGGTAATACCTTCAATCTTTTTTTCGTTACATAATTCCCATTGGCGCTTAATCATTTCGGCCTTGTTAATTTGGTAAGGTATTTCGGTTACTATTATTCGTTCGCGATTATTTACTGGTTCAATAGTTGCTTTTGCACGCATTACTACTTTACCACGCCCTGTATGAAAAGCCTCTTTAACTCCTTCGTACCCATAAATACTGCCGCCTGTAGGAAAATCGGGGGCTTTAATGTATTTCATTAGTCCATCAATATCAATGTTGTTATCATCAATATAAGCAAGTATGCCATTAATAACTTCGGTCAAATTATGTGGCGCCATGTTGGTAGCCATACCAACTGCAATGCCACTTGCACCATTCATTAATAAATTTGGAATGCGCGACGGCATAACGGTTGGCTCGGTTAACGAGTCGTCAAAATTTGGTCTAAAATCAACTGTATCTTTTTCAATATCAGCAAGCATTTCTTCGGTAATTTTACGAAAACGTGCTTCAGTGTATCTCATTGCAGCAGGCGGATCGCCATCTACTGACCCATAGTTACCTTGCCCATCTACTAACATATAACGTAAACTCCACTCCTGTGCCATACGCACCATTGTATCGTAAACTGATGAATCGCCGTGTGGGTGATACTTACCTAAAACCTCCCCAACAATACGTGCCGATTTTTTATAAGGGCGATTGTGCAAAACTCCTAAATCTAACATTCCATACAAAACCCTGCGATGCACTGGCTTTAAACCATCGCGCACATCGGGCAATGCACGACTCACAATAACCGACATCGAATAATCGATGTAGGCTGTTTTCATTTCCTCTTCAATGTTAATTGGTATTATTCTATCGCTCATATGTTCTGTTTTCAGTTATTACTGTTTACAATTTTTTTGCTTTTTAGGAAGATTTGTCAGTAGTCTTTTTCTCAATAAATAAGAACAAAAACTAAAAACTATTTTTTATCTTCGGACTTTGAAAATAGACATTTTGTGAGTAAATTAGGTGTATAGTTATTAACAGTTTTGCTGTTTAAAAATAGCATTTGTTAATTAATGAAAACTGCCAAAATCGGTTACTTTTGAATATGGCATAATTATTTCTATTTTGTAAATTATTAGATTAAAAAATTAAGAACTAAAAAACATTTATATGGAAGCAAAATTTTCGAAACGCGTAAACGATGTTATAAAATATAGCAGAGAAGAAGCCCTGAGATTAGGACACGATTATATTGGCATTGAGCACTTAATGCTTGGTATGATTCGTGATGCTGAAGGGTTAGGCATTAAATTGTTAAAAAATTTAGGAATGAATATTAACGATTTTAGAAAACAAATTGAGCAAAGTTTACCAGTATCTATGCGTAAAGTAAACAATTTAGCAAATATACCTTTAGTTAAACAAGCCGAAAAAACGTTAAAGCTTACTTACTTAGAAGCTAAAGTATTTAAAGCGCCACAAATTGGTACCGAGCATTTATTAATGTGCATATTAAAAGAAAACGATAACGTGGTTACAAAAACATTAAACAAGTTTGGGATTGATTACAATGCTGTTAAATTAGAAATGGAAGGTTATTCAGAAACACCATCAAAAATTGAAAACGCAACCGCTGGCGACGATGAAGATAACGAAGAGTCGTTTGGAGCAGGTGGAAGTGGGGCATCTAAAAAACCAGGCGAATCAAAATCGCGCACACCAGTGTTAGATAACTTTGGGCGTGATTTAACCAAAATGGCCGAAGATGGAAAGTTAGATCCTGTTGTAGGACGTGAAAAAGAAATAGAGCGTGTATCGCAAATTTTATCTCGTCGTAAAAAAAACAATCCAATATTAATTGGCGAGCCAGGTGTTGGTAAATCTTCTATTGCGGAGGGTTTAGCTTTACGCATCGTTCAACGTAAAGTTAGCCGCGTGTTATTTGGCAAACGAGTTGTTACCTTAGATTTGGCAAGCCTTGTAGCTGGCACTAAATACCGTGGACAATTTGAAGAACGAATGAAAGCGGTAATGAATGAATTGGAAAAAAATCCCGATGTCATTTTATTTATCGACGAAATACACACTATAATTGGTGCAGGTGGTGCTAGTGGAAGCATGGATGCTAGTAATATGTTTAAACCTGCTTTAGCACGAGGCGAAATACAGTGTATTGGTGCTACAACGTTAGATGAATTTCGCCAACATATTGAAAAAGATGGCGCTTTAGAACGTCGTTTTCAAAAAGTAATTATTGAGCCGGCAACGCAAGACGAATCTTTTCAAATTTTAAATAATATTAAATCTAAATATGAAGATCATCATAATGTAGTTTACACGCCCGAAGCAATTAAGGCTTGTGTTACTTTAACTGCACGTTATATTACAGATAGGCATTTACCCGATAAAGCTATTGATGCCTTAGATGAGGCAGGTTCTCGTGTTCACATTACAAACATCAACGTTCCGCAAAATGTGTTGGAGCTTGAAAAGAAAATGGAAGACATAAAGGAACTAAAAAACCAAGTTGTGCGCTCTCAAAAATATGAAGAAGCCGCAAAATTACGCGACGATGAGAAAAAATTACAAGCAGAGTTAGAGGCTGCAAAAAAAGTATGGGAAGATGAATCGAAATTAAATCGAATTGTTGTAACCGAAGATAATGTTGCCGAAGTTGTTGCAATGATGAGTGGTGTACCTGTACAACGCATTTCGCAAAATGAAGGAGAAAAATTAGTTAAAATGGTTGCAATGCTTCAGGGCAAAGTAATAGGACAAGACGAAGCCTTAAAAAAAGTTGTTAAAGCCATACAACGTAACCGTGCTGGGTTAAAAGATCCGAACAAACCAATTGGGTCGTTTATATTTTTAGGGCCAACTGGTGTTGGTAAAACACAGTTAGCCAAAATTTTAGCAAAACATTTATTTGATAATGATGAGGCTTTAATTAGAATAGACATGAGTGAGTATATGGAGAAATTTGCCGTTACTCGCTTAATTGGCGCGCCTCCGGGTTATGTTGGTTATGAAGAAGGCGGGCAATTAACTGAAAAGGTTCGTCGTAGGCCTTATAGTGTTGTGTTGTTAGATGAGATTGAAAAAGCGCATCCAGATGTGTTTAACATGATGTTACAAGTTTTAGATGACGGTATGTTAACCGATAGCTTAGGTCGTAAAATTGATTTTAAAAACACTATCATTATTATGACCTCTAACATAGGCTCACGTCAGTTAAAAGATTTTGGTACAGGGGTTGGTTTTGGCACACAAACACGCCAAGAAAGCGAAGGAGAAATGGCAAAAGGTGTAGTTGAAAGCGCATTAAAAAAAGCATTTGCACCTGAGTTTTTAAACCGAATTGACGATGTTATTATGTTTAACTCTTTAGATAAAAAAGATATTCATAAAATTATTGATATTGAATTAAACAGTTTGTTTGGAAGGGTAAATAATTTAGGTTATACCATTAAAATTACCGATGCCGCAAAAGATTTTATTGTTGAAAAAGGTTACGATGCACAATATGGTGCTCGCCCATTAAAACGAGCAATACAAAAATATCTAGAAGATCCTATGGCCGAAGAAATTATACAAAGTAATTTATCGGAAGGAGATCAAATTGAAATAGATTATGATGAAACCAAAAAAGAAATTGTTGTAAAAACTATTAAACCAAAAGGCAAAAAAAAGAAAGAAGATAATTAACAACTAATTTTGGTAAGCTTGTTAGCATTGTTGTTCGGGGTAATTCAACAACATAAGTTCGTATTAAATCATTAAGTATTTTTAATTTAACAATACAAAAAAAGCCTCAACTTAAAGTTAAGTT
>JAYSUQ010000179.1:0-11095 GCA_043718985.1 Bacteroidota bacterium
CAAAGCAGATTATAACATTTTGGATAATAATTTTTTAAATAAAGGTATTATGCAAAAAGTTGTATTAAAAGATAAATTGTTTTCTAAAAATTTAATTAAGCCCGATCCTAAAATTAAAAAAGCTCAAAAAATAAATAAGCTACGGGTGTTAATGGGTAAATTTGACCCTAAAATTACAGGGCCTTACGAGTTAAATTTAATTGTAGTGCAAGATGGTAGAGTTTGTAAAACAGTTACTCGTAGTTATTTAGAAAACGGCGATCAGGAAAGTAATACACCTATAGGTTTTTTACCCGCCAATGCTAGTGTTGGTTTAAAGCCTCCATTTGAACCTCGATCTGAAAGTTCAATTTTGAATTTTAATATTCCGTTCGAAAAAAATAAATCAGAATTTAAAACAGAAGATATACAACCATTTATTGAGGCATTAAACGAACCTGACTTTAATATTGATGGCTTATTTATTTACGCATATTCATCTATTGAAGGCGATGCAAGTGCTAACGCTAAACTTCAGCGTAAGCGTGCCGAAAGTGTTACAAAGGTTTTGCAAACTATGCAAAAAAATAAACTAAGTCCTAAAATTGAAACTAAAGATAGTTGGGGTTTGTTTGAAATGGAGCAGGAAGGCGGCAAATATGACGACTTAGTTAAAATGGGAAAAACAAATGCTATTAAAAAAATAAACGCAAACAAAAGTTTAGCCGATGAACTTGAACCTATTTTAAACAAGCAACGTTTTGCACAAATGGTAATGGATGTAACGTATGATGTAACTGGAGATAAGGAACAAAAATTTACAACTGTATCGTTTAAACGCGCACTAAAAGCAGGCAAAACCGACTTAGCGTATAAAATTATGGAATATGCTTTTAATAAAAAATTAGAAAAAAAATATACTGATGATGTAATTGATAGTTTAAAAGTGCCCAACGAGCCTAAGTATGTACCTTTAATGAACAACAAAGTATATTATAATTATTTAGCAAACAGTAGCATTGTTGATGACGAAGATTTAATAGAACTACAAAGATTAGAAACCATTGACCCTACAAATGAAATTGTGCGCTATAACCGATTGTTTGCTGGAATTAAAACAGACTCTACGCTAGGCACAAAAGAAAAACAAGCAAAAACACAACAAGAAATTGACGCACTTTATAAAACCACAATTGCTAAAAAATTGGTTGATGGATTAAACATCGAATGGCAATTTAAAATTATAGAATCGCTTGATACGCTTGAAGGAAGTGAACCACAGATTGATGCGTGTATTGCGAAAATAAAAGGGTTTTATAATTTTAAAGATGCAAGTTGGCAAAACTCTTTAAAATTAGCCTACGTTTTTACTCGCGCTAAAGATTATAAATTTGCATCAACCATTTTAGAACCCTATTTAAAAGCTCCAAAATTAGACGAAAATTTAGTGTTTAGTTACATATCAATTGCATCTCATTTACCCGAAAAATTTTATAGCCGCACCTTTAGCGATGCATTACACAAAGCCAAAGAAAAAAATGCTGAACGTTACTGTAAATTATTTGGCGATCCGTTTATGTCGTTTCAAGTATTAGATAATCCTAACGCAAAAAAAGATTATAGAGATGCAAATTGCAAGTAATCTATATTTTGTAAACGATTATGTATTAAGAGTATTGATTTTCTGAAAAATAAAAAAAGGTTTGAATGAAAAAAATTGGAATCATAACATCTGGTGGCGATGCACCAGGTATGAATGCTTGCATACGAGCGGTTGTTAGAACTGCTAGGGCAGAGCAGATTGATGTTGTTGGCTTTTATCGTGGATATGAAGGCTTAATTGAAAACGATTACGTTAATCTTACTAAAAGCACGGTGTCAAATATTATACACCGAGGTGGCACAATTTTAAAAACAGCTCGCAGCAATAGGTTTAAAACTAACGAAGGCATGCAACAAGCCAAACAAACATTGTTAAGTCATAATTTAGATGGGTTTATAGTTATTGGTGGCGATGGAAGTTTTAAAGGCGCATTAGAGTTTAGCAAATTACATAATATAAAAACAGTTGGTTGCCCAGGCACAATTGATAACGATTTAGTTGGAACAGATTTTACAATAGGTTACGATACGGCAATAAATAATGTAGTAGATGCAATAGATAAAATTAGAGATACTGCCGAAAGCCACGATAGAATTTTTGTAGTAGAAGTAATGGGCAGAGATGCTGGCTTAATTGCATTGCGAAGTGCAATTGGTAGCGGCGCCGAAGCAATTTTAATACCCGAACGCAAAGGCGATTTAGAATTATTATTAGCTAAAATAAAAGAATGGCGCAAATCAAAATCGAGCAAAATAATTATAGTTGCCGAAGGCGAAGAAAATGGTGGCGCCATGATTGTTGGCGATATTATTAAAAAAGAAAATCCTGAGTTTGATGTAAAAGTTACAATACTTGGGCACATACAACGTGGAGGCAACCCAACTTGTATGGAACGAGTTAACGCTAGTTTTATGGGTTATTATGCTGTAAAAGCATTGCAACAAAATCGTAATAACGAAATGGTTGGCATTATAAATAAAGAAGTTTGCTACACACCTTTTGAAGAATCGATAAAACACATAACCGAATTAAATGCCGAAATGCTAAAAATATTAGATGTTTTATCGTCTTAAATAGTAGCATAAGTTTTAATTAATTTGCCCTTAAATAGTTAAACATATAACTTTTGTTATTTTTAATTACTAACGGCAAAACTAAATAAGAGCAAGTTATTAAAAATTAAATTAAACCATTTGTACCATTAAATTATTGTAGAATTATGATAAAAAGAACATCAGCAAACTTATTTAATTTTATTTTTATAATTGTAGTAAGCTTTGTATTTTTAATTGTAGCTATTCGTAATTATTGTGTACCATTTAATCATGATGAGTCTGCAACGTTTTTCTTTTTTATACAGTCGGGCAATTATATGCCTTTTTTTTCTCATACAGATGCCAATAACCACGTATTAAATAGTTGTTTAGGTAATTTTTGTTTTAATGTATTTGGCTCTTCACCTTTTGCTTTGCGCATTCCAAACTTAGTTGGTTTTGTATTAATGGCTTTTGCAACATTTAAGTTAACAAAACAGTTAAAGCAAATTGGTTCTAAAATAGTGTTAATGAGTTTGTTTATTTTAACATTTAATTGGTTATCTTTTTTTAGTACATGTCGTGGTTATGGTTTATCTATGGCGCTTTTATTACTCGGGGTAATGTTTGTAATTAATTATTTTAACAATGAAAATAAATTATTAAAAAACTCAGCATTCGCATTGTTATGTTTTCAGTTAGCTATTAGCGCAAATTTAATTTTAATAATAAGTGTTATGGTGTTAAGTTTTATTTTGCTAACACATCAATTTTTAAGTAAGGTGTTGTTTAAAAAAGAATTTATTTTTATGTGGTTAATTCATTTTGCACTTATTATTTATTGGTTAAAATTTTCGTTTTATTTACAAAATAGTGGTGCTTTATATTACGGTAATGGTAATAGTTATTGGACAGTTACCTTTGCAAGCTTAATTAAATTACTAGTTGGTACATATAACAATTACATTAAATGGATAGTTTTACTTTTTGTTAGTTTAGTAACAATAGCCAATTTTTTTAAAATTAAATTAAATTTTAAACGTAGTTTTCAACATAATATTTTATTCAATTTATCACTTTTCTTTTCACTTATTTTTTTTACACTCGTTATTGGCTTTTATGCGATGCATACTTTTTTGAATATTAATTTTCCTGAAGATAGAACAGGATTATTTTTTTATTTATTTTTTAGTTTAACGTGTTGTTTTTTAATTGATGATTTTTCAAATAAAGTAAATTCAATACTCTCAATTTTAATTGCCACATTAATTTTTGTGCATTTTTTATTTAATTTAAATTTTCGTAAGCATGCATTATCTGTATATGAAACTATTCCTGAGCATTTTTACACAACGCTTTTACAAGAACAAAATAAAACATCGCAACGAATTACAATAGGTGGGCATCGAGTACGTGAATTGTTTTTTGGATTTTTAAATTATCGCAATAATTTTAAATTAGCACCTGCAGATGCTACCGAATTAATGCAAATGAATTGCGATTATTATATTGCAACTAAACCCGAACAAAAATATTACAATAATTATTACTCGGTTATAGATACTGAACCCGATTGGGGGTTTGTATTATTAAAACGAAAACAAAAAATTATACGCTCATTAATTATTCAAAAAAATAATATTGTGGTAGATACAAAAGATAAAGAGTACAATGTGCTTTTTGAAAAAACAGACACTATTATTAAAAATAAAAACCCTTTATTAGTTGAAATAAATTTTAATGCATTACAAATACAAAAACCAGCTAATACTTGGTTTGTTATGCAAATTAACGATTCGTTAGATAATACAATTTATTTTAAGCGCTATCCATTGCAATGGATAGCAGATGATTTAAATGGAAAACAAAACATCCAACTCAGTTTGTTAACTGGTAATCTGCCTTCAAAATCAAAAAAAATGGTTTGCTTTTTTTGGAATATTAATACTCAGCCTTTAAAATTAACTATAAACTCACTAAAATTTTATCAATTATTTGGTAATGGGGTAAATTATGAAGAGCCAGAATTACCAACAAACTAAAAATAATTGCTAATTTTACAACAACATAAAATCAAATATAATATGTCAAAAATTCACAACTTTAGTGCAGGCCCTGGTATTTTACCTTTAGATGTTTTAAAACAAGCCTCCGATGCTTGCATTAATTTTGATAATATGAATTTATCGTTACTCGAAATTTCGCACCGCAGCAAAAATTTTGAAGCTGTAATTGATGAGTCTCGCTCGTTAGTTAAAGAATTATTTGAAGTTGGTGATGAATATGAAGTTTTATATTTAGGTGGCGGTGCAAGCACTCAATTTGCAATGGTACCCTACAATTTATTATCAGATAAGGGTTATGCCGCTTATGTAAACACTGGCGTTTGGGCAAGTAAAGCAATTAAAGAATCTCAAATTATTGGTAATACAAAAGTTATCGCCTCATCCGAGGATAAAAATTTTAACTACATACCTAAAGGTTACGACGTTCCTAAAGATGCAGATTACTTGCACATTACATCAAACAATACTATATATGGCACTCAATTAAAAACTTTCCCTAAAAGCGACGTGCCTTTAGTTTGCGATATGAGTTCTGATATTTTTAGTAGAAAAATTAACGCAAAAGATTTTGACTTAATTTATGCAGGCGCGCAAAAAAATATGGGCCCTGCTGGTAGCACAATGGTAATGGTAAAAAAAGATGCACTAGGCAAAACTGGTCGCAAAATGTTATCAATGTTAGATTACAATGTGCACATTAAAGGTGGCACAATGTATAATACACCACCAGTATTTCCTATATATGTAACAATGCTAACGTTAAGGTGGTTAAAACAAAATGGCGGCATTAGTTGGATAGAAAACATAAATCAACAAAAAGCTACATTATTATACAATGAAATAGATAGAAACTCGCAATTTGTTGGCACTACTGCTTTAGAGGATAGAAGCAATATGAACGCCTGCTTTTTATTAAATAAAGTAGAGTTAGAGCCAGAATTTGATAAATTAGTGAACGAGGCTAATATTAGCGGCATTCGTGGTCATCGTGATGTTGGCGGCTATCGTGCATCTATGTATAATGCATTGCCAATTGAAAGCGTGCAAGCATTGGTAGATGTCATGAAAGAGTTTGAAACAAAAATTGCTTAACTTTTTAATGCACCACAATTTAATTAAGCAATACGCTATTTAACTATGATTAAGCTTTTGCTAAACATATTTTTTATAAGTTACTTAGCTACAAATGCGCAAAATAATCCCATTAAGTTACCACGATTTTCATTACGAGGTAATATTGGTATACCTAAAGTAGTATCGAGTAAGGCTTTTCGAAATTCATTTTCGGCTGTTGGTACCGCCGATTTAAACGTTAATTCTAAATTATTTTCAAATTTTTTTGCAGGAATAGGCTATTCTTACACCTATTTTAAAAGTCAAAAATATTTTAGAGATATCAATATTAACACCAACTTGCAATCCCAAAATGTGTATTTAAAATTGGGTTATGATTATTTTTTTAAAGATGATGCATTTGCAACATTTTCATTAAATACTGGTTATAATATTAATAAATATGCCGAAATTCATTATAAAAACGACAGTATAAAAGGGTTATACCCCACGCAATTTAAAAGTAATTTTATTGAACCAATGGTAGGTATTTATTTTATTGTAGATCCCAATTTTGCAATTGGCGCACATTTATCTTATAATTATAATTTAACCCAATTTAACCCAAAACTACCCGCTTTTGATAAACTTTATAATTACGATCATGTTTCAAATAATTGGAATATGAGTATGATAACTTTTGGCTTTGGTTTTTATTACGGTTTAGCAAAAAAATAATTTTAAAGCTCGCCTGTATTTAAAATCATTTCTTTTACTGTGTAATATTGTTTTAATTTTAAACTTTTTTCTCGGCGCCAACCACTCGATGTATTTATGTTAAATAAAGTTGCAACCTCCTTATAATTTCTATTATTTAAAAAAGCGGTAACCATTTCAAAATCATCTTTTTTCCAAGAATCAATATAATCTGCGTAAATTAAAAACAAGTTGTTTAACTGTAAACTTAGCTGTTCATTTTGTGTTATCATTAAAAATCGACTGTCGGTTTTTTTAATAGAGTTGAGTTGCTGGCGCGCATCAATTAAACACATTCCTAATTGCTCAAACGCTGTGTATTTGCTTTCACCTAACTCCATTTTATTTTGATACAAAACATGTTTTAGTTTTATCGTTAAATTATTTTCAATAATACATTCTTCTATATCAAATATAATTTCCAAACTTTTTTGCAAATTATTACTTATACCTTGTATTTCATTTGGAGGCATTAATTCTAAATTTGTAATAAAATCATTTTTATGAATCTTATTTATTACAGTTATAATGTTTTTTAAATATGTACTCAGTATTTTATCTTCAAAAATAAAAGTATTTTTAACTTCCGAAATTATGATGTAATGATTTTGCACAACTTAAAATACACGTTTTTGCATAAATAGCGCAAAAATAACAAATTTATTTAAAAAAATGAATTTTTTGTTTGCGACAACTAAAAAATGAATTACATTTGCATTCCAAATTATTAAAAACAAAACAAGTGGACGCATTAAGTTATAAAACAAAATTTGTCAACAAAGCAACTGCCGAAAAAGAGTGGTTATTAGTTGATGCAGAAAACGAAGTAGTAGGCCGTTTAGCCTCTAAAATAGCGTATTTAATACGTGGTAAACATAAAACTGGCTTTACACCTCACACAGATTGTGGTGCAAACATCGTTATTATTAACGCTGAAAAAGTTCGTTTTACTGGTACAAAATTAACTGATAAAGAGTATGTTCGTTACACTGGTCACCCAGGTGGACAGCGTTTTGCTACTCCAAAAGAGTTATTGGCTAAAAAACCTGAAGAAATTATCAAGCACGCGGTGCATGGTATGTTACCAAAAGGACGTTTAGGCCGTGCTATCAATACAAATTTATTTGTATTTGCTGGTACAGAGCACACGCACGCCGCACAACAACCAAAAAAAGTAGATTTAAAAACAATTATAGCATAACTATAAAATGGAAGTAATTAACACATCTGGTCGCAGAAAAACCTCGGTTGCGCGTGCCTATATGACAAAAGGTAGTGGCAACATTACAATAAACGGAAGAGATTATAAAGAATACTTTAAAACTCCAACCTTACATTATTACGTTTTACAATCATTAAACAACGCCAAGGTTGCGGGTGAATACGATGTGAAAATAAATGTAAATGGTGGTGGTACTACAGGCCAAGCGCAAGCAGTACGTTTAGCTATTGCAAAAGCTTTAGTTGAAGTAAACCCTGAATTTAAATCAGCATTACGTGCCGAGGGCTTAGTAACTCGTGATCCGCGTATGGTTGAACGTAAAAAATTCGGTCAAAAGAAAGCTCGTGCTCGTTTCCAATTCAGCAAACGTTAATATTTACACTAAAAGATTATTTAAAAATGTCAAATACATCATTCAACGAATTATTAGAAGCAGGTGCTCATTTTGGTCACTTAAAAAGAAAATGGAATCCAGCAATGGCACCATACATTTATGCTGAAAAAAACGGAATTCATATTATTGATTTAAACAAAACAGTTGCCAAAATGGATGAAGCGGCTGCAGCGTTAAAAGCAATTGCACGTTCGGGTAAAAAAATATTATTTGTAGCTACAAAAAAACAAGCTAAAGATATTGTTGCAGAAAAAGTAAAAGCAGTAAATATGCCATATGTAACTGAGCGTTGGCCAGGTGGTATGTTAACAAACTTTGCTACAATACGTAAAGCTGTTCGTAAAATGGGACAAATTGATAAAATGGCTGTTGACGGTACATTTGATAATATTTCTAAAAAAGAAAAATTACAAATATCTCGTGAGCGTGCAAAATTAGAAACGAACTTAGGTTCTGTTGCCGATTTAACACGTTTACCATCAGCATTATTTATTGTTGATATATCTAAAGAACATATTGCAGTAGCAGAAGCAAAACGATTAGGTATTCCAACTTTTGCAATTGTTGATACGAATTCTAATCCTAATTTTGTAGATTATGCAATTCCAGCTAATGACGATGCCGCATCATCTGTCGCATACATTATTGATTCAATGTGTAAATCAATTTTAGAAGGTTTAGGTGAACGCAAAGTTGACAAAGAATCTAATGCATCTGAAGAGCAAGAAGGAAAAGATTCGAAAGAAGGCGCAGAAGAGTTAGCAGATGGATTAAAAGTTAAAGGTGCAAAATCTGATGATGAAGAAAATGCAGCTCGTAAGCCAGCAGCAGCAGGTGCCCGTAAAAGAACAATAGCGAAAAAATAATTTTTTCACTAATATAATTTAACGGCCATTCTTAAAACTAAGAAAGGCCGTTTTTTTTAACAACTAATTACTAATAATACTAAATAAAAACACAATGGCAGTAACAGCACAAGAAGTAAACAAATTACGTCAACAAACCGGAGCAGGTATGATGGATTGTAAAAAAGCATTAGAAGAAAACAATGGCGATTTTGAACAAGCTGTAGATTATTTGCGTAAAAAAGGTGCAAAAGTTGCGGCAAATCGTGGCGATAGAGATTCGAAAGAAGGAGTTGTTTTAGCTAAAACAAGCGCTGATAATAAAACTGGTATTTTAATTTGGGTTAATTGCGAAACAGATTTTGTAGCAATTAATGCTGATTTTATTGCCTTTGCGAACACAATTGCTGATATAGCATTAGCAAAAAACGCTAAAACAAAAGAAGAGATTTTAACATTACCATTTAATAGTGATATTACAGTTGGTGATAAATTTATGGAGCAAGTTGGAAAAATTGGCGAAAAAATTGAAATCGGTTATTTTGAAGTAATTACAGCTGAAAAAGTTGCTGCTTATATCCATCCAGGAAACAGAGTATCTGTAATTGTTGGTTTTAATAAAGATATAGCTGATGAAGCAGGACGTAATATAGCGATGCAAGCCGCAGCAATGGCGCCTGTTGCATTAGATAAAGAAGGAGTTACTCCAGAAATGTTAGAGCGTGAGTTAGAAATAGCTCGTGAAGTAATTCGTGCAGAAGGTAAACCAGAAGATATGGTTGAGAAAATTGCAAATGGTAAAATTGCAAAATTTTATAAAGAATCAACGTTATTAAATCAAGAATACATTAAAGATAATAAAATGACAGTTATTCAATACTTACAAAGTATTGATAAAACGTTAACAGCAACAGCATTTAAACGTTACGCTTTATCTTAATTTAAAAATTTAAAATCCCGATTAATTTAATCGGGATTTTTTTTTGATGTTTTTTTAATTTTTCAACGTCACTAAACTACTTGTAATAATTAAACTATTTTTTACAAGTAAATAAATTATTATAAACAGCTAATATTAAAAAAATCACAAACGCAAATAATTATTTAATAACTAAATCTTACAATACTTAAAAAAAACATAAAATAAACAAATGAAATACAAACGTATACTTTTAAAATTATCGGGTGAGGCCTTAATGGGAAAAAAAGGCTTTGGCATTGATCAAGAACGATTGTTAGATTATGCTAAAGAAATAAAACGAGCCTACGACTCGGGCTGTCAGGTTGCTATTGTTATTGGTGGCGGTAATATTTTTAGAGGCATACAAGCCGAAGAAGGCGGTATGGATAGAGTACACGGTGATTATATGGGTATGTTAGCAACAGTTATTAACTCAATGGCAATACAATCGGCATTAGAAGGTTTAGGAGTGCAAACACGTTTACAAAGTGCAATTAAAATGGAACAAATTTGCGAACCATTTATTCGCCGCAAGGCAGTGCGTCATTTAGAAAAAGGTAGAGTTGTAATTTTTGGAGCTGGTAGTGGTAATCCTTATTTTACTACCGACTCTGCAGCAGCATTACGAGCTATAGAAATTGAAGCAGACGTGATTTTAAAAGGAACTCGTGTTGATGGTATATATACCGCCGATCCAGAAAAAGACCCTTCGGCAACTAAGTACGATAAAATTTCGTTTGAGGAGGTTTATAGTAAAGGACTTGAAGTGATGGATATGACAGCATTTACTTTGTGTAAGGAAAACAAGTTATCAATTATTGTTTTTGACATGAATAAAACAGGTAATTTACAAAACTTGTTAATGGGCGAAAAAGTAGGAACCTTAGTTGAGGTTTAATTTAATAAACAGTAAAACTTTAGCTGTGTTACAAATAGTAAAACTTCGTTTTATAATAGTGATTTTTTTAATAAGTATAATTTCGGTATCGTGTAAAACACATCGAGATTGCAGAGGTAAAAAGAAAACAGCTAAAACTCAAATGGGCGGCTGGTTATGATTTATGTTATTTAAATCACGTTTTAACACAACTATCCGAAAGTTAACAAAAAAATAAATGCCTGTGAAAAGCATATTTTTGAAAAAAGTTTCAAAAATTTCTCAATATGCCCTCATTTCACAGA
>JAYSUQ010000180.1:0-11070 GCA_043718985.1 Bacteroidota bacterium
CCACACAGCGCAAATTGAAGGTATTTTTAAATAAAACTTTAAGATTACTTTACCTAAAATACTTTATCTAAATTTATTTAAAACAAATTTAATAAACCAAAAAGCCTTATCAAATTAATGATAAGGCTTTTTTGGTACTCAAAAACTAAAAACCATGGCGTGGTTTTAGTTTTTCTCAATTGGTACACGTACCATTCGATTATTTTTTAAGTACCAATCATTAAAAGTTAAGTTAATGATTGATACTATTTTGGTTGGATTATTTACCTTCCATTTTATCTTTTAATGCAGCTAAAGCTGAAATATCACCTAAAGTAGTTTTCTCTTGGCTATCTTTCATTTTTTTAACTGCTTTTTTAGTATCATCAGTTTCAGCTGCTTTTGTAGCTTTATCAGCCTTACGTACTTCTTCCTTCACTTCTTCGTGTAAACGAGCGTGAGATACTACAATACGTTTTGCATCTTTACTAAACTCAATAACTTTAAAATCCATTACATCTTCAACTTTAGCAGTTGTACCATCAGCTTTAGCTAAATGACGTGCTGGGCAAAACCCTTCAACACCATAAGTTAAACCAATTGTAGCTCCTTTATCGTTAATAGATGTAATTGTACCTTGATGAACTGAATCGATTGTAAATACTGTTTCAAAAACATCCCAAGGATTATCCTCTAATTGTTTGTGACCTAATGATAAACGACGGTTTTCGCCATCAATCTCTAAAACGGTTACATCCATTTTATCACCAACTTTGCAAAATTCAGATGGGTGTTTAATTTTTTTACTCCATGATAAATCAGAAATATGAACTAAACCATCAACACCTTCTTCTAGCTCAACAAAAACACCAAAGTTTGTAAAGTTACGAACTGTTCCAGTGTGTTTGCTTCCTTTAGCGTATTTATCAATAATGATATTCCAAGGATCAGGAGTTAATTGCTTAACACCTAAACTCATTTTACGCTCTTCACGGTCTAAAGTTAAAACTTGCGCCTCTACTTCATCACCAACTTTTAAAAATTCTTGAGCCGTACGTAAGTGTTGTGACCAAGACATTTCTGAAACGTGAATTAAACCTTCAACACCAGCAGCAACTTCAACAAAAGCACCGTAGTCAGCTAAAACTACAACTTTACCTTTAACTTTATCACCAACTTTTAAATCAGCACTTAAAGCTTCCCAAGGGTGAGCCGATAATTGTTTTAAACCTAATGCAATACGTTTTTTATCATCATCAAAATCTAAAATTACAACTTGTATTTTTTCGTCTAATTTTACAATTTCTTCTGGATGGTTAATACGTCCCCAACTTAAATCTGTAATATGTATTAAACCATCAACACCACCTAAATCAATAAAAACACCGTACGAAGTAATATTTTTAACAACACCTTCTAATACTTGTCCTTTTTCTAATTTAGAAATAATTTCGCGTTTTTGAGTTTCAATTTCTGCTTCAATTAATGCTTTGTGAGATACAACTACGTTTTTAAATTCGTTGTTAATTTTAACAACTTTAAATTCCATTGTTTTTCCAACATAAACATCGTAATCACGAATTGGTTTAACATCAATTTGAGATCCTGGTAAGAATGCTTCTACACCAAAAACATCAACAATTAAACCACCTTTTGTACGGCATTTAACAAAACCTTTAATAATTTCGTCGTTTGTAAGTGCTTCATTAACACGATCCCACGATTTACCAGCACGAGCTTTTTTGTGAGATAAAATTAATTGTCCGCTTGCATCTTCCGATTTTTCAATAAATACTTCAATAGAATCTCCAATTTTTAAATCGGGATTGTAACGAAATTCTGATAAAGCAACAACTCCGTCAGATTTGTACCCAATGTTTACAACAACCTCACGTGAGTTTTTTGCTACAACAACACCTTGCATTGTTTGCGAATCGGCAATTGTACTTAACGATTTGCCGTACATTTCGTCAAAAGCTGTACGCTCTGTTTCGGTGTAATTGTTGTTTTTCTTTCCAATCGAATTCCAGTCAAAATCTGGATTACCAACTGTTGCATTTTTATCTGCCATTTTTTTTAATAATTGTATTTGGTATTTTAAGGTTACCAAAGCGGTTAGTTTTTAAATTCAAAATTGCCTAAATTTTACCTTAATTAAAATTCGGGCTACAAATATACGTTAATTTGAGTTATATATTTGCCAAAATAGCAGTAAAAAAATATTTTTAACTTACTGATAATCAGTAGTGTATTTTAATTAACAGCTATTGTTTATTTGATAAATTGTAATACATTTCGCTACAAAAAATCAGTTTATTTTATATGCTTTTGCATCCAAATATTTTTTTAGCAATTTTTATTGTTTTGGTTGCCTCGCTATTTAGTTTATTGGTATTTAAGTTTTTTAAAATTGAATTAAAGCCTGTTAAGCACGAAACAATTAATGGCTTGCGAGGTTATTTAGCTTTTTTTGTTTTTTTGCATCACGCCTGTATTTATTATTATTTTATGCCAAATTACAGTTGGTCGCTACCACCGCATAATTTATTTATACATTTTGGGCAAACAGCCGTATCATTTTTTTTTATGATAACTGGTTTTTTGTTTTTTGAAAAATTAATTAACGCTAAACAAAAAAAAATTGATTGGATACATTATTTCGTATCACGATTAATGCGTCTTTATCCCTTGTATTTATTTGTACTATTATTAGTTTGTATTGCAATAGCATTTACAGCAAATTTTAGTAGATATGTAGATTTTATAGTTTTATTTAATCAACTTAATGAGTGGCTTTTATTTGCTTTATTTAATAAACCACCAATTAATAATTTTGATGAGGTTGATACAATGACAGCTGGTGTATTGTGGTCGTTAAAATACGAATGGCTATTTTATTTATCGTTACCTGTAATGGGATTAGTTTTTTTTAAACAACGCCCAACTTTACTAACATTAATTATTAGTAGTTATATATTTTATTTAATTTACAACAGCGGTATGCAAATGGTGTTGTTTAATAATTTTATTTATGGTTTGGCTGCTGCTATAGTTGTACGCTACAGTAGTGTTTGTAATGTATTAAAACATTGGCTATTTTCGGTATTAATTGTGGTATTAATTTGTAGTTTAGTCATATTTTATAATACTTCGCAGGCATTTTTACCACAATTATTTGTTGGTATTTCATTTATAATAATAGCAACTGGTAATTCTATTTTTGGCTTACTTACGCTAAAAGCATCAAAAGCATTGGGGCAGTTAGCATATAGTATTTATTTATTACATGGTTTTGTGCTTTACGTTTTTTTTAGATTTTTTTTAAGAGAAGAAACATTTTCTAAACTTAGCTTTGTTGAGTTTTGGACAATTATAACAGGTTTAGCAATAGTTATTATTAGTTTAAGTTATTTTGCCTATTATAAAATAGAACTACCGTGTATAAATTATACAAAAAAAATAATTATAAAATTTAATGGTTTAAGAGCAAAAATTAATTCAATTTATTTTAATAACTAAAACTTTAATTTATGGATTCGATTATAACACAAGGCATACAAATTACAGTTCAAACACATTATTACCCATCACAATCTAACCCACGTTTAAACCAATATTTTTTCGTGTATCAAATTACAATTACTAACAAAAGTGATTACACCATACAACTACTAAAGCGCCATTGGGATATTACTGATGCCTTAGGCATTAAACGTGTAGTTGATGGAGATGGTGTAGTTGGAGAGATGCCAGTTATTGAGCCTAGCCAAAGTTATAGTTACAATAGCGGTTGCGATTTTGAAACAGAAATGGGTAAAATGAGCGGGCATTATACTGTACAAAAAATGGTTGATGGTAGTTTGTTTAATATTTTAATACCCGAATTTATTATGGAAATACCATCAAAGCTAAACTAGTTGATAATCAAAAAATAAATAAGATATTTGAATCTAAAATAAATATAACCACTAATAATTTTATCAAAAAAACCTTGTTAACACAAACTAAACTTTTATTTACTAATAAAAATAATAATCTAATAAAAATGAAAAAAATATCAATATTAGCAATTACACTAATGGTTTTAAATGCCTGCACAAATTCAACTACAACCAACAGTTCGGGTTTTGAGTTAAAAGGTAGCTTACTAAATAGTAAGGGCGAAACTATCTATATTGAAAAACTTGCGCAAAGTGGTACATCTATTTTAGATAGCGCCGTGTTAAATGAAAAAGGCGAATTTAATTTATCACAGTTTAACCCAAGCGTTGGTTTTTACCGTTTAAAAATAAGTAATTCTAACTTTGCCATGTTAGTTTTAGATTCAACAAATAAAATAGCTGTTACTGGCGATGCACGCGATTTAGGGAACACATTTAATGCAAGTGGCTCGCCCGATACTAAATTATTTATGGAGTACAATGTGTTAGCACAAGGGCAAAAACGCCGCAGCGATTCCTTAGAAAACGTATTTAGAACTGCTATGATAACCTTAAAGTTAGACTCTTTAAGAGCCGACTCCTTATCTAAGCAATTGCAAAAACCATACGAATTAATGGTAGCGGAGTATAGCAAAGTAGTAGCCAAAAAAATTAAGGCAAACACCAACTCATTTGCATCTATAATGGCGGTTCAACAATTAAAACCCGAAAATTATTTTGAAGTATATCAAGCTCTAGATAAAGGCTTGCAACAAAAATATCCCAATAATCAAGATATTAAATCGTTTCACACAATGGTGCAACAAACCGAGCAAATGGTAAGCCGCACACAGGCAATTAATGTTGGTATGCAAGCCCCAGAGTTATTATTACCAATGGTAAATGATAAAGAGTTAGCGCTATCATCATTAAAAGGAAAAATAGTGCTAATAGATTTTTGGGCAAGTTGGTGTGGGCCATATCGCAAAGAAATGCCTAATGTTAAACGAGCCTATGAAAAATACCATAATAAAGGATTTGAAATTTATGGTGTATCGTTAGATAGCGAACGTGATAAATGGATTGAAGCCATAGCTAAAGATGGATTAACTTGGCCACAAGTAAGTGATTTAAAAAAATGGCAAAGCGAAGCGGCGCAAATATATGCAGTGCAATCAATACCATTTACGGTGTTAATTGATAAAGAAGGTAAAATTATTGCAACTAATTTACGCGGTGCCGAACTTGAGAAAAAACTTGCCGAAATACTTTAAAATAATACTTAGTAAAAAATAATTATTTTTTAGATTACTACTTAATTTAAAAAACAAAGTTAATTACCAATTAAACTGCAACGTGTACAAAACATTTATTTTATATTTTTATTTTTTTTGCATAAGCTTTTTAAAAGCCCAACAACCTTATTTTCAGCAAGAGGTAAATTATAAAATAGATGTTAGCTTAAACGACACTTTGCATGAGCTAACGGCTTTTTCTAAAATTGAATATATTAATAATTCAAACACATCACTTCAATTTATTTATTTTCATTTATGGCCAAATGCTTATAAAAATAATCAAACGGCATTAGCTAAACAGTTATTACAAAATGGCGAAACCAAAATGTATTATGCAAAACCTAATGAGTTAGGTTACATTGATAGTTTAAATTTTTTAATTAACGGGCAAACTATTAAGTGGGAGTTTGATAAAGATCATATTGATATTTGCAAACTATATTTAAATGCACCGTTAAAATCGTTAGATACGTTAACGATAACAACTCCATTTCATGTAAAACTACCTTCGGCAAAAATATCGCGATTGGGGCACATTGGGCAAGCATATGCCATAACACAATGGTATCCAAAGCCAGCAGTTTTTGATAATAATGGTTGGCACCCAATGCCCTATTTAAACCAAGGCGAGTTTTATAGCGAGTTTGGAAGTTTTGATGTGAAAATAACACTACCTAAAAATTATGTGTTAGCCGCAACTGGCGATAGAATTGATGCCTTTGATGAAGAACAATGGTTGGTCAAAAAAGTAATTGAAACAGAAAAAATAATTCAAAATAAAACTTACTCATCCGATAAATCATTCCCAATATCAAGTAACGAATTTAAAACTATCCATTTTAAACAATACCGTGTGCACGATTTTGCTTGGTTTGCCGATAAACGTTTTCATGTATTAAAAGGCGAAACACATTTGCCTCGCAGTGGAAACAAAGTTAATACGTGGGCTTTTTTTACAAATAACGAATTTGAATTATGGACAAAATCTATTGAATATTTAAACGATGCAACCACTTTTTATTCGGAAATGAATGGCGATTACCCATACAACCACGTTACGGCAATTGATGGTACAATTAGTGCTGGCGGCGGCATGGAATATCCAAATATTACAATTATTGGCGAAAGTAGCAATGCCTTTACTTTAGAAACAACCATTATGCACGAAGTTGGTCATAATTGGTTTTATGGTATTTTGGGTAGTAACGAGCGCGAACACCCGTTTTTAGACGAAGGCTTAAACTCATTTTATGAAATGCGCTACATTCGTAACAAATACCCAAATCAAAGGCTAACAAGTGTAATTGGCAAAGATAGCACCTTTAGTTTTTTTGGTTTAAATAAATTAAAACATAAAGCCGAGTACGAATTATCGTATTTATTAGCCGCTCGTAAAAATTTAGATCAACCAATATATTTACCTGCAGATCAATTTACCGAGTATAATTATGGCGCAATTGTTTATAGCAAATCGGCATTGGTATTTGATTACTTGATGAACTATTTAGGGCAACAAAAATTTGACGAAGCAATGCGTTTTTATTACGAAAATTGGAAATTTAAACATCCCTATCCAAACGATTTAATTAAAACATTACAGTATTATTTAAATACCGATTTAAGTTGGTTTGCAACCGAATTATTATTATCAAATAAAAAAATTGATTATAAAATTATAAATCATAAAGAGCTATCGGATAAAAGCCATGCTGTTTTAATTAAAAATAATTCAAACGTATTAGGGCCCATTTCATTATCTGGCTTTAAAAAAGGTGCGTTAGTTGGCACCGTTTGGTACAATGGTTTTGAAGGTAAGCGTGTGTTTGAATTTCCGCCAGCCGAGGTTGATGAGTTTAAAATTGATGCCGAACAGTTTATACCCGAAACAAATCGTAAAAATAATGTGTTGCGTACAACAGGTTTTTTAAGGAAAATGGAACCCGTAAAATTAAATTTTATAGGCAAAATTGATGATACAAAATATAATCAATTTAATTTTTTGCCTATAGCTGGCTACAATTACTACAATAAATTAATGTTGGGTTGTGCATTTTATAATTATAGTTTTTTGCAAAAAAAGTTTGAGTATACTATTGCACCAATGTTTGCATTTGGCACAAAAACACCTACGGGCTTTGTAGATTTTAATAGATATTTTGTGCCATATGGTAATAACTATTTTCAGCAAATTACACTAAGTGGTAAAGCAAAATCGTTTGCACATAATTATTATAATACTGATGTTTTTAATCAAAATTTTAACGCCACGCAACCATCAATAAACTTAAATTATTATAAACTTACCACTACAATTGATTTTGAATTAAAAAAGAAAGTTGCACGAAGTAAAATTACACAACACATAGGTTATACAAGTAATTTTTTATTTGTAGATAATTTAAACTTTAATACAAAAGGCATTGTGGCAACGGCTGATAAATCCAATAAAAAAACAATTATTAATAATTTTTATTACAACATAACTAATGCCCGAACAATTAACCCATTTAGCACTAATTTAAATTTACAGCACAATAATTTGTTTGCAAAATTAAGCGCCGAATTTAAATATGCATTTACTATAAGTAAAAATAAAAGTTTTGATGTGCGTTTATTTGCAGGTTCGTTTTTATATAACAACAATTCAACTAATAACGATTATCGTTTTAGAATGAGTGGATTTACTGGTTATAACGATTATTTATTTGATTATAATTATGTTGCACGAAACGAATTTAACGGACTTGGCTTTGCACAATTTACCGAAGGCGATGGCGCATTTAAAGTTTGGACACCTTTAGGTCAAACATCAAAATGGATTTTAGCATTAAACGTTAAAACACCTAAAATTGGAATTTTACCATTAAAAATATTTGCCGATTTTGGAACCAGTGATTATAAGGGAAGTTTATTAAACGACAAGTTTTTATATACCCTTGGCGCAAACATAAGTATATGGAAAAATATTTTAGAAATATACATACCATTTGCTTATAGCCCCGATATTAAAAAAACATTAGAATTAAATAATAAAGGAAATTTTACCGATGCAATACGATTTACATTAAATTTACATTTAATAAAACCTCGTAATTTAATTACCAATACATTTATGTAATGCAAACTGGAAAAAAAATATATTTCGCTTCCGATTTTCATTTAGGTGTACCAAGCTTTGAGTTAAGTTTAGTGCGCGAAAAAAAAATTGTACGCTGGTTAAATTCTATTAAGCATAATGCTGAAGAAATTTATTTAGTTGGTGATATTTTTGATTTTTGGTGGGAGTATAAATATACCATTCCAAAGGGGCAAACACGCCTATTAGGTAAAATTGCTGAGTTAACCGATAGCGGTATTAAAGTTCATTTTTTTACAGGTAATCACGATTTATGGATGCGCGATTATTTTGAACAAGAGTTGGGCGTTGAGGTGCACCACGAACCCATTAAAAAAACATACAATTCTAAATCTTTTTTTATTGGCCATGGCGATGGATTAGGACCTGGCGATGGGTGGTACAAATTTTTAAAAAAATGCTTTACTAATTCATTTTTAATTTGGTGTTTTAATCGCTTGCACCCAAATTTTAGTTTTCGTATTGCTCGCGGTTCAAGCAAGCGTAGCCGAATTACAACTGGTAATAGCGATGAAAAATTTTTAGGCGAAAACAACGAGTGGTTAATGACATTTTGTAAAGAAGAATTAAAAAACCAACATATTGATTTTTTTATATTTGGGCATCGCCATTTACCACTCGATTTAAAGCCATCTCAACAATCGCGATACATTAACCTTGGCGAGTGGATAAACTACTGCACCTATGCCGAGTTTGATGGATTAAATTTGGAGCTAAAAAAGTTTGAAGATTAATAAATTAACTTACCGTGTACAATTTAAATTCGCCTGGGTTTAAATTTCCTAAACAAACGTTATCAATGCGCACCCTAATTAATCGGGCAACTAAATAACCTAAGGCTTTGCACATACGCCTAATTTGACGGTTTTTACCTTCTTTTAATATAATTTTAAATTCAAATTCGCTTAATTGTTGCACAACACAAGGTTTTGTTACACAAATAATAATATTAACTCCAAGGCTCATTGCTAAAATAAACTCGGCCGTTAGCGCTTTGTTTACTGTAACTACATATTCTTTTTCTTTTTCGTGCAGTGGCGATGATAATTTTTGAATGTGTTTTCCATCGTTAGATAAAAGCAGTAGCCCTTCCGATTCTTTATCTAACCTGCCAGCAAAACCAAGGTGTTTATCAAATGTAAAAATAGTTGTTAAGTTATGTTCAATTTCTTTATTATGGGTTGTTTCTATGCCTCGTGGTTTATATAACGCTATGTAAGTAAATGGTGTGTTTGGTTTTAATAATTCGCTTTTGTAATAAATACTATTTGTTTGGGTAAACTCAATGTTAGCATCAACTACACAATTATTTACCATCAATTCTTTCGATTCAATAGCTCTAATAGCCTCTTTGTTTGTAAAACCTAAACTATGTACTAAATAATATTTTATGTTTAATCTAAAACTCATAGCATATAAGTTACTAAAGTAGCAATAAAATAGTGGCAAGTGTTTTTGACACTATCTATTTAATTAATCATTTTTTAGAAATTAAAAAACGTTAAATAATTTACTGCTTATTTTATTTATCGGTAATTAAAAATTCGGTTCTTCTATTTTTAGATTTACCTAACTCCGTTGTATTTTCGGCAATTGGTTTACTTGAGCCAAAACCTTTTGCTAAAACTCGTTTGCCATCTATTCCTTTTTCTTCTAAATAAGCTTTAACGGTATAAGCTCTATTTGCCGATAGTGCTTGGTTTGCACTTGCATTACCTACATTATCGGTATGGCCTTGTATTTCAATAGTAATGGTTGTGTTTTCTTTTAAATAGGTTGAAAATTCATCTAAAACAATTTGCGATTCTTGTTTCATATCGGCAGAGTTTGTATTGTAGTATAAATTATTTAACACAAACGAGCTTCCTTTTATTGCTTCATTTACTTCAATTTTAATTGGTTCGTGTTGTTTTTCAAATGTTGCATCTTGCATCTTAACTATGGTTGATGAAAAAGCATGGTCGTTTTTTTTAACTGTGATCAATACATCATCTTTCTTTTTAATATTAATTGCTACCATAAACTTACCCGAAGCCGAATCGACTACAGCCAATGTTTTTTCTTTAGTTTTAACGTTAGTAATTTCAACCTTGCCACCTTCAATTACATTGCCTACTTTATCTTTTAACTCGCCTTTTAAAAAAGTAGTTTCTTGTGGGCGAGCTTCTTTATATAAATCAAACGAAAACAAATCGTATTTACCAATTCCTTTACCGCGCATTTTACCTTCGTTATACGAAAAAAAATAGCCTGTTTTGCTATCAGTACTCACAAAAAAACCTGTATCATCAGCCTCAGTATTTATAGGGTAACCTATGTTTTCTGGCTCTTGCCATTGTCCTTTATCATCTTTACGGATATAAAAAATATCATAGCCTCCAAAACCAAAATGCCCATTACTACTAAAATAAAGTGTTTCGCTATCCGAGTGTATAAACGGTGTTTTTTCGTCGCCTCGGGTATTAATTTTTGAACCCGCATTTTTTGGCACACTCCATTCGTTTGATTGTAAATTACGAATAGTATAGTAAATATCAATACCTCCATATCCGTTTGGCCTATCGCTTGCAAAATACATTAAATTACCATCGGCACTAATGGTAGGTTGGCTATCCCAATAAATTGGGTGATTAACATTTGCACTTAATTTTTTTATATCCTTCCATTCATCATTTATGTTTTCGCTCACATAAATATCGCAATTAGGTTGCGCCCCACCTTCTTGTCGCATCATTGC
>JAYSUQ010000019.1:0-6513 GCA_043718985.1 Bacteroidota bacterium
ACACGCAAGCCACACTTAAAAAAACTAACAAGCTTGTTACAACTACCGAAAAAGTTGCTAAGCAATAAAAAAACTTAGTTAAGGCTAACAAGAAAGTTGATGATACAAAAAGTGTTACTAAAAAATTACACAAAAACAATAACGATTATGTAGGCAAACAATCGGTTTATGAAATTAAAATTGACAACAAAACGCACAAGTTTGGTAAAAAATGAAAGTAAAAAGCCTTGTCAAAATAACAAGGCTTTTCATTTTTCGTGGTAAATCATATTGCTGATTAGGTGCTCTCCAGCAGAGCTAATGTCCTCTTTTGACTTACGGGACTAGTATAACAATTATTTTTATCAAAAACACCAACTATTTTTTGCACCATTACCTTAATTTATGAATCAGTTTTTTTGTATAATTCTTTCCGTAGTTCGCTGGCTGTTTTTCGGCTCCCATCGTGGCTCCAACCTGGTGGGCCAAACACATACAACAATTTGTTTTTAAACGTTGTATGTGTTTTTAAGTCGCTTATAATAGCCAGCCATTCGTGAAAAACCATTGTTATTGGGTTATAGGTGTTTATGTTTGTTGTTAAGCCATATACAACAACTTCATCTTCTTTAGCAAAGGTTCCAAATAATTTATCCCAAATAATAAAAACCATTCCCATGTTTTTATCTAAATACTTAACATTGCTTGCATGGTGCACTCGGTGGTGCGATGGTGTAGATAAAAACCACTCTAAAAAACCTAAATTACCTACTGTTTTTGTATGTATTAAAATACCATAAATTTGTGTTGCTGCATAAACAAACATTACATCTAAAGGGTTAAATCCAACTAACGATAATGGTATAAAATAAATAAAACGATACAAAGGCTGAAAAACAGATGATCGAAACCCAACCGTTAAATTAAACTCTTGTGATGAGTGATGAGTTACGTGTACTGCCCAAAAAAAACGACAATAATGATCGACTCGATGTAACCAATAAAACATAAAATCTTGTACTAGTAACAAAATACTCCAATATAAAAACGGACTCACCGTTTTATCAACACTATAAAATTTAAACTCATAAAAATACCAAAGTACATAAAGGCAAATGCCCCGCACTAAAATATCTAAACTAAAATTAAGTACAGTTAAATAAATATTTGATAGTAGCCCTTTAGTCGAATAATATTTTTTATCGTGCCAATAGCTGTATAAAATTTCTAACCCAATAACAACGGTATAAATTGGTATTGATAATTTTATTAGTAATGCTTCTCTAAATTCGTTCATCAATAAAATGTTATTAATCTTTAAAAATAGTTAAGTAACCTTTTTCTGTAATTGCTTCGTTTTTTAAATTGGTATAGTTTAAAATATAAAAATAAGTTCCACTACTAACCTCAATGCCCGATGTTGTGGTTCCATTCCAACTACCATTAACGTCTGTAAACTGTGCCATTTTTAAACCCCAACGGTCAAATATGGTGCAGGTTAATGTTTTAATGCCATTTGCTGTAATTTTAAAAACATCATTTTTGCCATCGCCATTTGGTGTAAATACATTTGGTATAGTTACTGTTGATGGTTGGCTAACTTTAACACATTTTGTAACAATATCAACACAGGTGCCATTATTGGTAACTAATTCAATACAACAATTGCCGGTATCAATGGGCGTGTAACTAACATTTGTTATAGTTGATGTGCTATTATCACAAAACCCCCAATTATTAGTTAAGTTATTTATACTAGTATTATTAAGTGTAATTGCCGAGCCTAATGTAATTTCAGCTCCTTCTGTAATTGTAAAGTTTGCTATTGGCGATGTTATAACATTAATAGTTGTAGGCATTGTGTATGTTAACGATGAACACCCTAAAACACTTGCACTAGCCGTTGTGGTATAATTACCCGCTGTAATGTAGCAATGGTTATTAGTAGTTGATGTTGGGCTTGCATCTCCAAAATTATAATCTACAATAGCATCGGTTGGAGTTACAATGGCATTAAAATTAATACATAAATTGGCGCAGCCAGTTGTAATGTTGGTTGTTGTAATTATTACCGATGGTGTTGGCGTTACACCAACAACTACAAATTTTATTTGGGCATTACATCCATTAGTTGCACCCGATACTACAAAATTTGTAGTTGTTGAAAGCGAGGGTGTAATAATAGTTGATGTAGTTAAAGTACTTGATGACCACGTGTAGCTAGTTGCGCCAGTTGCAGTTAAAGTGGTTGCTTGCCCCGCACAAATTGCCGATGGATTTGCAAAAACGGTAACCGTTGGAGTTTGTGTTACATTTACGGTTGTTGTTGCAATTACTGTATTTGTACAATTATTAAAATCGGTACCAGTAACACTATATATTGTTGCAACAAGCGGAGCAACACTTTGCGAATTACCATTAATACCATTACTCCAAGTATATGTAGTTGCGCCACTTACATTTAAGTTAGTTGTTTGGCCAGCACAAATATTACTTTGTGTAGCCGTTGCAATTAATGTTGGTAACTGATTAATTGTAATAGTTGCAGTGTTACCAGCCGAGCAACCATTATCTTTACCTGTAACCGTATAGCTAGTTGTAACTAAAGGATTATCGCTAATTGATTGGTTGTTTGAATTTGTACTCCAAGTATATGTAGTTGCGCCATCAGCAGTTAATGTAGCTGTGTTACCTAAACAAACATTAGTACTAGTTACCGTAATTGTTGGGTTATTATTTACGGTAATAAAACCTAATGCAGTGTTTTGGCAAACTCCGTCAGTTCCATTTACCGTTACGGTATAAATACCATGTATTGTTAAAGTAGGGCATATAAAATAATTACTAAAAGTGGTAATTGGAGTAGGGGTAACTGTAATGCCAGTTGCTCCCAAAACATTTACCGTAGCTTGTTGGCCAGCACATATTGTTGGGTTAGATACAACTAATGTAGGTAATGCATTAACACTAACTGTACTTGTTGCACTATTAGTACAAATTCCGTTACTACCAATAACTGTGTAACTAGTTGTAATAGTTGGATTATCAATAATAGATTGGTTGTTTGAAGTTGTATTCCACGTATAACTATTTACAGATCCGTTTGCAGTTAATGTTGTTGAGTTACCCGAGCAAATAGTTGTGTTACCAGTTATACTTATTGTTGGTTGGGCAATAACTGTTACTGTTGCAGTTTGAGTACCCGAGCACAAACCCTGATTGCCACTTATTGTATAAGTTGTTGTAATGTTTGGAGTTATTGTTATAGATGCCAAATTAGAGATATTACTCCACGTATAGCTAGATATGCCCGTGGCAGTTAAGGTAGCTGTTTGCCCAACACAAATTGTAGGGTTATTTACACCAATGGTAACGTTTGAGCCAATTGTTACGCTTGCCGTTGCTTGAGAGGTACAAGTACCATTTGCACCAATTAATGTTACAGTTTGTGTTGCTATTGGCGTTACTGTGTAAGTTGTTAAGTTAGAGCTTGTTGGTAACCACGTATAACTAGTTGCGCCATTTGCAGTAAATGTTGCCGTTTGTGTAGGGCAAATTGTTTGCGATAATAAACTAATAGTTGGCGTTGTTGTTACAGTAAAATTTGATATTGGAACTAAAGTATTTGTGCACCCATTACCATCAGTACCATTAACTGTATAAACAGTATTTGTTGTTGGGGTCACAATTTGAGACGAAGTATTAATACCATTACTCCAAGTAAATGTAGTTGCGCCGCTTGCTAATAAAGTTACATTAGTACCCGAGCAAATTGTTGTATTAGTTGGTGTTACTGTTAAAATAGGTAATGCATTTACTGTAACGGTAACAGTTTGAGATGCTGAACAACTACCACCAATTGTATAAACTGTATAATTAGTTGTACTAGCTGGGCTAACTGTAATTGCATTAGTTGTTTGGGTTGTACTCCACGAATAACTAGTTGCCGAACTTGTAGGAGTTAATGTTGCCGTTTTACCGGCACAAATTGTTTGTGACGCAATGGTTATTACAGCAGCGTTATTAACAGTAATAATAATTGGTTTACGATAAGTACCAGGGCAAAACCCAGCATAAACAGTATAAACACCAACAGTGTTAAAAACAGGTGTTGTATAAGCTGTGCCTGTAGCAACCGCAGCGCCACCAGTTAACGAGTTGTACCAATTTATTGTAGCTAAAGAGTTTGAGGTAGTTGCTGTTAATGTTGCTACTTGGCCAGTACAAATTGTTTGATTTGGAGATGCAACTAAACTAAAAGTATTTAATTTAGCGTTTAATATGGTTTGATTTTTAGTGCCAACATCGCCAGATGTAGCACCATTCATAGGAAATTCTGTATCAAAAGCTGTTGCGTTAGTTACACCGTTAATACCAGCAAATACATTTTGTGCAAATGCATTGCCGTTGCTTGCAATATAACCACCACTACCGCCACCACCAGGACCTTGGCCTTCGCTAGTACTTGTAAAGCCTGTTGTAATTACTTGGTTACCACCATTACCACCATTTGCGTTTGCAGTTACGGCACTTATTGTACTTGCGCAATCTAAAAATATTGTGCCTCCGGCACCACCGCCCCCCGAGCCATCAACACCTTGTGTAGATATTCCAGTACCAAAAGCATTGTTACCATTAGCACCATTACTATTTATATTGCCTGTACCTGCAATGTTGCCATAACTTAAAAAATAAATAATACCACCACCATTACCACCGCCACAAGCATTTGCTCCGTTTGATTGACCAGTTGTGTGGCCAGCACCGCCGCCACCACCCATAAATAGTTTCCCAGTTGAATAATCTAATGGTCTTCCGCCATAACCTCCATGCGATGGTCTTTTAGCACTGCCCCATCCAGCTTGATCGGGACCAACAACGTTAGCACTTATTGTAGTAGTTGAAGATGTGCCATAACCGCCTTTGCCACCACCACTCGATGTTAATGAGGAACGACCAGCATACTCTAGTTCAAAGGTTGTACTAAACGTTGTATTTGCTATTCCTAAACCAATATAATTTGCTATGTTGCCACCGTTGCCGCCGCCGCCGCCTCCGCAGTTATTAGCATCGCCACCGCCGCCACCATTTGCTGGCGCTCCTTTGCATTGTTTTCCTAACGAGTCAACTAATGTGTTTGTTAAACGTTGACTTCCAATACCTTCACCTTTTTCTGCCCCATCATTTGGGTTTTTTGTTACAAAATTATTATTACCCGTTCCACCATTTGTAATTGGCACACCACCCCTAAAGCCTAAAGCATTTGTTGTTACCACTGCGGTGTTATTAATAGTTGTATTTCCATCAACTTCAACAGCTAGCACACCGCCTGTTGTTCCTAACCAAGCGTCGGTAGTTAATGTAGCAGATGTTGAGCTAGTTCCAATATCTAAGGTTGTGTAACGAGGCACTCTCACTATTTGAGTTTTACCAGAAACAGTATAATTATATTTTAAATCGCAATCTATTTCAATTTGTGTGCCCGATAGTATTGATTTTACCTGCGCAAATTCGTAATTACCGCAATTGGCATAATCCCATATTTTCCCATAATTAAAATCGGGTTGCCACGATACGGCATAAGTACCTAAATTAATCATTGCGCCTTGCATTTGAATAATCATTATTAAATCGCCAGGGGCTAATGCCGATGTAAAACGACCATTAGCATTTAATGAACTAGCGGCCACGTTTATAGTTGTAGCACCAACTAAAGCATTTACTGTTAATGCAGTAAATTCATTTACCTTTGCAGGTGTTGTTGTATTAGTAATTGTTTTAGCGCCATCTTTTCCTTTTTGCCCTTTTATATTGCCTAAAAAGCTAAATGTTATTAAACTTAAAAATAGTAATTTGCTGTTCATCATAACTGTAAAATTGGGTATCAAATATAGTAAAAGCGGTTCTTAAAAGTAAATTTACTTAAATTCTCCAAAAAGTACAGATAAGTACTCTGTATAGTTCCAATTTGTAGAAGTATGAAGACAAGTATCATAACTAAAAATAAATTTAAAGTTAATTATTGCTACAATTGTTAAGCAAATAAGTAGTGTTTTATGTTGTTTAGTTTTGTTAACAATTAAGGGTATAAAAAATAATATAAAAATATCGTTAATAGCACGGTGCCCAAAACCACAACCTAAAGATAGGCTCCACCAAGATGCGTATATTAATACATAACTAGTAAAATAAAATAGCAATAAGTGTTTAAAATTACTGTTTACATAAAATGCATAAATAACTAAAAGTAAACTTGTTACGTAAAATAATAATAATCCATTGTTTGGCGAAAAAAGTAATTCGGTAATTCGAACTAAACTAGGAAAAACAAATGGCTCATTTTGATAGGAATTAGTAAAATAGCTACCAAATGCATAATTATAATATATTAATTGTGGCAATATTAATGCCGTTACTATAATTAAAATTATTAAAAACGGCTTAATTGTAAGTTTAAGTAAACTGCTTTGATTAAAATAGTTATTATTATTTATCCAAATAAAATAAAGAATTAAAGGCGCTAAAAAAACAACA
>JAYSUQ010000181.1:0-11027 GCA_043718985.1 Bacteroidota bacterium
TCAAACAAGCGGTATTAAATAAACCTATCTATGAAAATGAAATTATATAAGCCTGTTTTTATTAATCAAATCAATGTGTGATAATCGGATAGCCATATATTTTTATTTATTTTTTAATTGTTATATGGTTTAGCCTAACATCATTTGTGTTTGTTGGCAACAAACTTTTTGCAATTGGCTATTTCATATATTTATTTTTATTGTTTTTTAGCTATAATTTAATAATGGCTATTTCACATACTCTAATTTTCGCGCAATGATAGTGTAATTATTTAAAATGACCAAACGGTCATTTGTAAAATTTCAAATTAATTCAAATTGCCTAACAATGGCAAGACATTTAGAGAAAGTATTTTTAAAAAAAATAGCCTTACAATTTAAGTTATTGCGAGAAAAAAATAACTTAAAGCAAGAGGAGGTGTATTTAGATACTGGCATTCACATAGCACGCATAGAAACCGCAAAGCGTGACCTATCGGTAAGTACATTAAAAAAATTATGCGATTATTTTAACATTAGTGTTGAGGAGTTTTTTAAGGGTTTAAACAATTAATACCTCTTTATTACAAATTGTTAAGCCTAACAGTTTTTTATTCTATTTTTTAAATTTTAATTAGTTATGTTTTTTTAAACAAAAAAGTATCTTTGCTAACCTTACAAAATAAGGCAACTATGGAATATAATTTTAAAGAAATAGAACAACATTGGCAGGCCTATTGGGCTAAAAACAAAACGTTTGCTGCTAACAACAACTCAGCTAAACCAAAATATTATGTGTTAGATATGTTTCCTTACCCATCGGGTGCTGGTTTGCACGTTGGGCACCCATTAGGCTACATTGCATCCGATATTGTAGCGCGCTACAAACGCCAAAAAGGGTATAACGTTTTGCACCCAATGGGTTACGATAGCTTTGGCTTACCAGCCGAGCAGTATGCCATACAAACTGGGCAACACCCAAAAATTACTACTCAAAACAACATAGCTGTTTACAGGCAACAGTTAGATAAAATTGGGTTTTCGTTTGATTGGGATAGAGAAGTACAAACATCAAAACCCGAATATTATAAATGGACACAATGGATTTTTATACAATTATTTAACGCCTGGTATAACAAAACCACTAACAAGGCCCAAGCAATTTCGAGTTTAATTGCTGAATTTGAAACAAACGGTAACGCTAGCGTTAATGCCTGTTGCGACGAAAACGTTAAACAATTTTCGGCATTACAATGGAATGCTTTTAGCGAAAAAGAGCAAGCAACCCTATTGATGGCTTACCGCATCGCTTACCTTGGCGAAGCTTATGTTAACTGGTGCCCACAGTTAGGTACTGTTTTAGCTAACGACGAAATTAAGGATGGGGTAAGCGAGCGTGGCGGGTATGCTGTTGAACGTAAGTTAATGAAACAATGGAGCATGCGCATTACAGCCTATGCACAACGTTTGTTAGATGGATTATCTGATTTAGATTGGACAGAAAGTTTAAAAGAATCGCAACGCAATTGGATAGGTCGCTCGGAGGGAACGAGTTTGAGATTTAATATTCTAAATTCGACAGAAAGCATTGAAGTGTTTACAACGCGCCCAGATACCATATTTGGCGTATCGTTTGTAACACTAGCACCCGAACATAGTTTAGTTAATGCCTTAACAACACCATTGCAAAAAACAGCAGTTGATGAATATGTTATAATGGCAAAAAACCGAAGCGAACGTGAACGCCAAGCCGATGTTAATAAAATTACAGGCGTGTTTACGGGTTCGTATGTTGAGCATCCATTTACAGGCAAGCAACTACCCATTTGGATAGGCGATTACGTATTGGCAGGTTACGGCACAGGCGCTGTAATGGCTGTACCTGCTCACGATACCCGCGATTATGGTTTTGCTAAACATTTTAATTTACCAATAATAGAGGTTGTTGCTGGTGGTAATATCAGCGAAGCATCTTACGATGCAAAAGAGGGAAAAATAATTAATTCTGATTTTTTAAATGGCCTAGATGTTAAAGAAGCAATGAAAAAAGCCATTGCGCACATTGAAGAAAAAAACTTAGGTAAAGGTAAAATTAATTTTAGATTGCGCGATGCTGTATTTGGTAGGCAACGTTATTGGGGCGAGCCAATTCCTATTTATTATAAAAACGATATTGCTTACGCTTTATTAGAAACTGAATTACCTTTACTATTACCCGAAGTTGATAAATATTTACCTACTCAAGATGGGGAGCCGCCATTAGCAAGGGCATCTGCAAGTTGGAAACACGAAGGTAAATACGATTACGAACACAGCACCATGCCAGGTTGGGCGGGTAGCAGTTGGTATTTTTTAAGATACATGGATTGCGAAAACACCACCACATTTGCCGATAAAAAATTAACTGATTATTGGCAACAAGTAGATTTATACATTGGTGGTAGCGAACATGCCACAGGCCATTTATTATACGTACGCTTTTGGACAAAGTTTTTAAAAGACCTTGGTCACATTGCTATTGATGAGCCTGCCAAAAAACTAATAAACCAAGGGATGATACAGGGCAGAAGTAATTTTGTTTACCGAATTAATAGCACTAATAAATTTGTATCAAACGGGTTAAAAAAAGAATACAATACTACGCCCTTAAATGTTGATGTTAACATCGTTGATAATGATGTGCTAAATGTAGAGGCATTTAAAAAATGGAGAGAAGATTTTAAAAACGCTGAATTTATTTTAGAAGATGGAAAGTATATTTGTGGTTACGAAGTCGAAAAAATGTCGAAATCGAAATACAATGTAGTTAGCCCCGATGATGTTGCTGATAAATTTGGTGCCGATACCTTGCGCTTGTACGAAATGTTTTTAGGTCCATTAGAACAAAGCAAGCCTTGGAATACGAATGGTATTACAGGCGTGCACGCATTTTTGAAAAAACTATGGCGTTTGTTTTATATGCCAGGTAGATTTACGGTAACAGATGATGAGCCTACAAAAGCAGAATTAAAAGTGTTGCATAAAACCATAAAAAAAGTAGTTGATGATATTGAACGTTTTTCGTTTAACACCTCAATTAGCACATTTATGATTTGTGTAAACGAATTAACAGACCTTAAGTGTAATAAAAAACAAATAGTAGAACCGTTGTTAATTTGTTTATCATCTTATGCACCACATATTAGCGAAGAACTTTGGAAACAATTAGGCCATACCGAAAGCATTACCTATGCAACCTTTCCTGAGTATAACGAAGTTTATTTAATTGATGACAGTATCAACTATCCTGTATCGGTTAACGGTAAACTTAAATTTACATTGGAACTTGCAGCAACATTAACCTCGCAAGATGTTGAAGCTGCGGTAATGGCAAACGAACAAACTATTAAATTATTAGATGGTAAAGCTCCTAAAAAAATAATAGTAGTGCATAAAAAAATTGTAAACTTAGTTGTGTAAGAGCGTGTTTTTAAACTAAAATAGTGTAACAATTAAAGTAAAAACCTTTTGATAATTTTTAAATCATCAAAAGGTTTTTTTTGTGCCTAGAAAGAGACTCGAACTCTTACGCCTTGCAGCACATGCACCTCAAGCATGCTTGTATACCATTTCAACACCTAGGCATTTTAAACAGTAAAAATTACTCGCTGTAAAAATGACATTTTTTTTTAAATTAGCATCACAATATGATTATAATAAATAAAATAAAATTTCATTGGCAAATAAGCATCATTGTTTTTATAGCTATTGCATTAAGGTTAATGCCAATTATGCACTATCAGTTTAGTTACGACGAGTTAAGCAGTTTAAACCGAACTATTTTTGAAAATTTTAATGATACCATAAATTATGGTGTTAAAATAGATGCGCACCCAGCACTAGTGCAAGTTTTTTTATGGCTTTGGGTTAAACTATTTGGTTATAATGAAATTGCATTAAAATTGCCATTTTTGGTATGCGGCACATTATCGGTTTGGCAAATTTATGTATTGGCAAATAAATATTATGGCAAACAAACTGGTTTAATTGCTGCCACTGTTTTAGCGTGTTCATTTATTTTTTTAATATACAGTTCTTACATCCGTATGTATATTTCGGGTGTATTTTTTTCGGTGCTATTACTAAAATATGCATTAGCTATTATGTTTAAATTGCACACTACAAAAAAAGAGTATGTGTTGTTTTGCCTATCTGCTTTGCTATGTGCATATAATCACCACATAAGTTGTTTGTTTGCTTTTACAGTTGGCGCATTAGTACTTGTTTATTTTCCAAAACAAAAAACAAAAAACTATTTGTTATGTTGTGTTTTTATTTTGTTGGCTTATGCACCGCATTTACACATCACGCTTTATCAGTTTAGTAAAGCTGGTGTTGGGGCAAATGTTGGGGGCTGGTTGCCTGCACCACGTAATACCGAACTTTATTATTTTACAAATGCAGTATTAGGCACTGGCACAATTGGTAACATCGTAATTGCTTTATTTATGGCGCTTATATTATTTTTTATTTCAAAAAAAATAACACTATCAAAACAGCAACATTTTTTATTTTTTATTTTTATAATAAACTACGCCATCATTCATTTATATTCTGTTTACCGTAGCCCAATTTTACAGTACTCTGTTTTATTGTTTTGTGGCATTGCATTAATATTGTTTTTAAGTTCGTTTGCAAAAGCATTATCAAACACACAAACATATTTGTTTTGTGCTCTGCTTATTTGTTTGTTAAGTTTTCAATCAATTTATTCCAAAAAAACAGTATCAACAGCACATAAGCAAAGTTTTAATATGCAGGCACAAGCTTACAGTAGTTTACAAAAAACAAATTTAAACAAAAAAGTATTTGGCATTTTTAGTGGCGATAAATTTTATCCGTATGTATACGAAAAAAAATACCATCAAAAAATGAATTATGTTTTAAATTCCGATTCTGTTTTTGAAACCCCTCAAACAGCACAACGTTTTGTAGAGCAAATAAATGCCGATTATTTAATTTTATCTGATGCCAATCCCTTTTTGGTTGAGCTTGCAAAACAAAAATTCCCATTCATTAAAAGCCATCAACAAAGTTATTTTTATAACATTATGGTGTTATCTAAATATAAAAATGACGAATGTAAAACTCAAAATTTTAGTATTAATACTATTAATGTGTTAGCAAATAATTTGTTCACAAAACTCGAAACTAAATTAACGCCTAAAAACAATTGTTATGTTTTAGATAGTTTAACGGGCGAATATTCGTTTGCCATAAAATCAAAATTTAGCAAATTTAATGCGCGCGAAGGGCAGTGGTTAATGGCCGAAGTTGATTTTGAAACAGACTCGTTAAACCCAACAACCGAAGATTTATTGGCCATATCAATTAACACCACCAACGGTATTAAAAATTATTTTACAGCCGCTAAATTTTCTGATTTTAAACGAAACAATAAAAACAATAAACTTTACTTGCAAGTATTTGTTGGTAGTGATGTTGCCGAATGGAATAATAACGGAGAGTTTGTTTGTTTTATATGGAAAAAAGATAAATCGCCCCTACGCATTACTAACTTTAATATTAAAATACTGGATTACAACCCTGATAAATGGACTTTATGGAATTAATTTTAGATACTGGTTTATTTTTTTAAATAAGATACACGTATTTTTTTTAAACATTTTGGTAGATTTTATAAAGTAAAATTTCCTATTTTTAGTATTTAAATATTGCACTTTTAATAATGGCTACAACAATTTTAGAATCTACTTCGGTGAAAGAAAACATATCTATTGATACGCTTAAAAAAGCTTACACATTAATGTGTACGGCTAAAAGTATGGCCGAGTTATATGAAGCTAATAAAGAAATTACGGCAAAGTATGTTCACGCTACATCTCGCGGACACGAGGCAATTCAGCTTGCTTTAGGCTTACAATTATTGCCACAAGATTTTGTTAGTCCTTATTACCGCGATGATAGCATGATGTTGGGAATTGGCATAACGCCATTTGAATTAATGTTACAATTATTAGCAAAACGTAGCGATCCGTTTTCGGGCGGAAGAACCTATTATTGCCACCCAAGTTTGAGGCGCGATGATATGCCTAAAATTCCACATCAAAGTAGTGCTACAGGTATGCAAGCTATACCAACAACAGGCGTAGCAATGGGTTTGCAGTATTTAGAGTTAAATAATTTACAGCAAGATTTTAAAGGCAAAAACCCTGTAGCTGTTTGTTCGTTGGGCGATGCAAGTTGCACAGAGGGTGAAGTAGCCGAGGCTTTTCAAATGGCAACATTAAAAAAATTGCCTATTTTATATTTAGTGCAAGATAACGAATGGGATATTTCGGCACACGCAAAAGAAATTCGTTCGCAAGATATTACCGAATACGCCAAAGGATTTAAAGGCTTAGAAACCAGAACTATTGATGGAACTGATTTTATTTTATCATACAAAACCATTCAGGAGTGTTTAGAAATTATTCGTACAGAAAGACGCCCAATGTTAGTGCATGCTAAAGTACCTTTGTTAAATCATCATACATCGGGCGTTCGTAAAGAGTGGTACAGAGATGATTTAGAAGAGTGTGCTAAAAAAGATCCGTTACCACGATTACTCAACCAACTAATTATTGCGGGAGTTGAAGCATCTGAAATAAAAAAAATTGAAGATGATGCTGTAACATTTGTAGAATCGGAATATCAAAAAGCATTATTAGAAGAAGACCCACTGCCTGAAGATTTATTATTACACGATTTTGCGCCAACGCCTATTGCCGAAGAAAAAGGAAACAGAGCACCAAGCGGCAAGGAGAAAACCGTTATGGTGGATAGCGCTTTATTTGCTATTCGTGAAATTATGGAAAAGCACCCGAATGCTTTGCTATACGGGCAAGATGTTGGAAAACGATTAGGTGGTGTGTTTAGAGAAGCAGCAACATTAGCACAAACATTTGGAGATGACCGCGTTTTTAACACCCCAATACAAGAAGCATTTATTATTGGTAGTACCGTTGGTATGAGTGCCGTTGGGTTAAAGCCAATTGTTGAAGTGCAGTTTGCTGATTATATTTGGCCTGGCCTAAATCAATTGTTTACAGAGGTAAGTCGCTCGTGTTATTTAAGTAACGGTAAGTGGCCAGTAAGTTGTATTATTCGTGTGCCAATTGGTGCTTACGGTAGTGGTGGTCCTTATCACTCAAGTTCGGTTGAAAGTGTATTAGCAAATATTAAAGGCATTAAAATTGCTTACCCAAGTACTGGTGCCGATTTAAAAGGTTTAATGAAATCGGCATTTTATGACCCAAACCCAGTAGTGATGTTGGAGCATAAAGGATTGTACTGGAGTAAAATTAAAGGAACTGAAGATGCTAAAACCATTGAGCCAGATGAGGATTATGTTATTCCGTTTGGTAAAGGTAGAGTCGTGCAAGAAGCATCAGATGAAAATATAACCAAAGGTAAATCGTTAACTGTCATCACCTATGGTATGGGAGTTTATTGGGCAAAAAGCGCAGCTAAAAAATTTGAAGGACAAATAGAAATTATAGATTTAAGAACTATTGCACCTGTTGATGAAGCGTTAATGTTTGCAAGTGCCAACAAGCACGGTAAATGTTTGGTATTAACCGAAGAGCCTTTGTTTAATGGTTTTTCGCAAAGTATTGCAGCCCGTATTTCGCAAAACTGTTTTAAAAAATTAGATGCTCCTGTAATAGTTATAGGTGCCGAAAATTTACCAGCTATTCCTTTAAATTCTGTTTTAGAAAAAACAATGTTGCCCAATGCAGATAAGGTAGAAAGAGCAATAGAGGATTTATTAAACTACTAAACATTTATTTTAGATAGGTTTAGTAATACGAAATAAATCAAGATTTACAATATTAACCACATTAATTAAAAAAACATTTATGCAACGCTCGTACTTAAAACCCGATTTTAAAATAACTACTTGGGATAACTTAATGCCATTGTTAGAAGAGTTAAAAAATCGAGCTATAAATTCGGTTTCCGATTTAAAACAATGGTTAAAAGATAATAGCGAATTAAGTGCAGTGATTAGTGAAGACGGTGCTTGGCGATATATTAAAATGACTTGCGATGCCCAAAACGAAACGTTACAAAATGAGTTTAATTTTTTTGTAACCGATATTGAGCCTTTTTTATCGCCGTATGCAAACGATTTAAATAAAAAATTAATTGACTGTTTATTTATTAACGAGTTAGAAAAAGACACTTATTTTGTTTATGTGCGTGGTGTTAAAAAAAGTATAGAATTATATCGCGAACAAAACATACCATTAATAACCGAGCTACGTCAAAAAGAACAAGAGTTTGGTAACATATCATCGGCACAAACAATACATTATAATGGCGAAGAAATGACCTTGCAAAAAGCAGCTTCGTTTTTTAAAAACAACAATAGAGCATTGCGCGAATCTATTTATCACCAAATACAAAAACGACGAGCGCAAGATGAAGACACATTAAATAGTTTGTTTACCGATTTAATAGCACTTCGCAATAAAATTGCTATTAACACAGGTTACACCAATTACCGCGATTTTAAACACGATGAGTTGGGTAGATTTGATTACAGTGTGCAGGATTGTTACGATTTTCAAAATGCCATACAACAACATATAGTACCGTTAATTAAAAACATTGACGAAGAAAGAAAACATAAATTAAATTTTGATACCTATCGCCCTTGGGATAAAGAAGTAGATGTTGATGGAAAGCTACCTTTAAAACCCTTTACAAATGGCGATGATTTAGCTACAAAAACAATTGCTTGCTTTAATACAATTGATAGCTATTTTAGAGATTGTATAACTACGATGCAAACTATGAAAAGGTTAGATTTAGAATCGCGAATTGGCAAAGCACCAGGCGGCTATAACTACCCACTAATGGAAACTGATGTACCTTTTATTTTTATGAATGCCGTTGGCTTACATCGCGATATGGTAACAATGGTGCACGAAGGTGGCCATGCCGTGCATGCTTTTTTAGCAGCAAATTTAGAGTTAACTGAGTTTAAAAGCACACCTAGCGAAGTTGCCGAGCTGGCTAGTATGAGTATGGAGTTAATTAGTATGGAACATTGGCACTCTTTTTTTGAAAACGAAGACGATTTAAAACGCTCAAAAAAAGAGCAGTTAGATTCTGTTTTAAAAGGTTTGCCGTGGATAGCATCTATTGATAAATTTCAGCATTGGATATATACAAACCCAACACACACCGTTGATGAACGTTATGAAAATTGGATGCAAATAAGTAAAGATTTTGGAACAGGCGTTGTAAATTATACTGGTTTAGAAAATAACGTAAAAAGAAGTTGGCAACCGCAATTGCATTTATTTGAAGTACCATTTTATTATATAGAATATGGTATGGCTCAGCTAGGGGCTATTGCAATGTGGCGACTTTACAAACAAAACCCCAAACTAGCATTGCAAAATTATAAAAATGCATTGGCTTTGGGTTACACAAAAACAATTCCCGAAATATATAAAGCAGCAGGTATTAAGTTCGATTTTTCGCCAGCTTACGTAAAAGAGTTAGCCGATTTTGTGAAGGATGAATATCAAAAATTATAATTTATTTTAATAGTATCATAATTCGACATGCTGTAATTTCGTCTGCATTAATTAAATTTTAATGCAGATGAAATTGATTTATTACTTTACGTAATCGTATTTAAAACGAACTTATTTGTTGTTTTACAAGTATCCAATAAAACCTTTTTATTTTTTTAACGTACAATAATACAAACAATATTATATTGCTTGTAATGCTTGCAAATAAAGCAAAAGTAGTTGTTAAGTATAAATCTAAAATTATATTCAATTAGTTTAAATCCCACAAATGTAATGCTGGGTAGTGATAAAAAAATAATTATTAAAAACCAAAAACGTATGTTAAACCAACTTAAAAGCAATCCCTATGAAAACAACAACTTGTATAATTGCAATTTTGGCTATAGGCGGCCAAGCAATATTAAATGGTCAAACGGTGCCAACAATAGTTTCCGAACATAACAACTATTTTATTTATGGTACTTGGAAAAAAACAAGCAATCAACCAACTAAAAAAACTGAAACAGTAAAAACAAACAATGTTAGCAACCAACCACTACAAGTAGCAAACATAAATGCTAAAATTGATGTTTACAATAAACAATATGTTGAGTTGCAAAAATCAAAACTAGAAATAAACAATACCATTAATTCGTTTTTTTTAAATCAAGATATTAACGATGGTAATGCAAAAAAACAAAAAAGTGAATTAATACCCTTGCAACAACAGTTGGCAATATTGTTAACAGATGTTGAAGCACTTAAATTAAAATCGCAGCAAGTAAAAGAGATAGCTAAAACAAATGGCAGTTTGCAAACAGCGTATAGCAATGCTTTGCAATATGATAATGCTTGTATTTTAAAACAAATAGAAGCTTCAGAAATTGTTTTAAAATTATTTTACGAAAAATTTAACTTTAATAAAATAACAATTTATTCGTTAGTGCGTAATTTTAATGATAAAGGCGATGTGTTACTTTTAATTAATAATTACTTAACCGATTCTAATAAATATTTGCAGTTAGCAAAAGAAATGCGAGAAGAAGCATATGCACATCCTAACAAAGCAGCAACACTTGGTGGGCTTAGTAATGCTGAAGAAAAAGAAATACTAGCGCTAAATAAACAGGAAAAAGCGATTGAATTATTAAACGATAATCAGGTTTATAATTTTACTATTAGTGGTAACAATCAATTACTTTGTTTTAAATAAAAAACTATAATTTAAATAACCGCATTAGGTATTTGCAAATAAAACTTAATGCGGTTAATTTTTTTTAAACACTTTAATTATAACATTTGCATATATAAAGTTGGCTAAAAATGCGAAATGATTTTTTATTAAGACAATGATAAAAAAATCAGTTTATAGCTTAAGCCACAACTATCCGAAAGTTAACAAAAAAATAAATGCCTGTGAAAAGCATATTTTTGAAAAAAGTTTCAAAAATTTCTCAATATGCCCTCATTTCACAG
>JAYSUQ010000182.1:0-3835 GCA_043718985.1 Bacteroidota bacterium
AAAACATAATTATGCCGAACAAACAAGATGCGACCTGTAAACAAAGGGATACAAAGAACCTATCGCTTAAAATTTAAAACTTTCGGACGGCTGTGAGCCTTTCTATAACATTCATTATTCAACGTATTTAATGTTAGTTGTTTTATGTTTTTGCGGTAAATTATTTGGGTTGTAACCATGCATACCATAAGCTGTATTTATCATTTGTCTTATTTGTTGTAGTATTTCAATACCACTTAATTTAACCATTTCGTTTAATGAATGGTTTTCCATGTCTTCAAACGAATTAAAAAATATTAATTTATTTTTTCTCACCCTTATTTATTAAAGTAATGATTGTAAATTAAAAATAAACCAAAAAACACCAGTGCCGATCCTGTAAAATAGTTTATGGCTGTCATAATACTTGTAGTTAAATAATTTTTTATTTTTTCGGCTAATTTTACTTTCGATAGCTCAATAAGTAATACAATAAGTAATACAAGTCCAAAAAACAAAAGCATTTTAATAATTGAGTAATCCAATGTTTTACTAATGGCAGTAACATTTACAAGCCATAAAAACCAAACGGTTGGGTTAAATAAATTTAATAAAAACCCTTTTAAAAACATGGTTTTAGGTTGTGGTAACTCATTTTTCAAATCAATGGTATCTTCTGTTTTTACAGGTTCTTTTTTAAAAAAGAAAGCGCCAAATACAATTAAAATAATGCCACCAATAATTGTAAAAAAAGTTTTTGTTTTTTCGGAGTGCAACAAATTTTCCATTCCAAAATGTACTAATACAATTACAAGTAAGCATAAAAACAAATCGCTAAATACTACACCAACTGCTAAAAAAAGTCCTGTTCGGTAACCATATTTTATACCCGTATTAATAAGCGCAAAAAATGCAGGCCCAAACGAAAACGATAGCAGTAGTATTAATCCTATGGCTTGCGATATTAAACTTAAAATCAAAATGAGTTATTGTTTGTAAGTATAAAATTATTCCACTCTTCTAATAATTTACCTTTTAATACGCGCGGAAATTTATGAGCCGAACCAAGTTTACCTTTAGTGGCCATAAAATCAATAAATGTACTATCAGGTACAACTTTTACAAAAATATCCTTTAATGCCGATATGCGTTCGGTACGATAATCATCATTTAATTCTTTTAAATAAAAATCGAGTTTGTGTTTAATATCATCGGCCGATGCTTGTTTATTTGTGCCAACATACCATTGGTGCGCAAATAAATTTTGGTAAGGTATGCCTGCAACTGCAAATTCGTTAATGTTAATATTTAATGCATCGGCAGTCATTCGCATAGCTTTACTCATGTTTTCTACCGATAAATGTTCGCCACATAAACTTAAATAATGTTTAGTTCGGCCTGTAATTACAATTTCGGCTCTATCTAAATTTGTAAATCTAATGGTATCGCCAATTAAGTAACGCCAAGCACCAGCGCAAGTACTCATTAATAAAGCATAATCTTTTCCAACTTCAACTTCATTAATTGTTAAGGCTTGCGCAGTTTGGTTAATGTTGCCATCGCTATCAAAGTTTTTTTCGGTAAAGGGTACAAATTCATAAAAAATACCGTTATCTAAAAGCATGCGCATGCCTTGTTCAGGGTTAGGTCTTTCTTGGTAGGCAATTAATCCTTCAGATGCTAAATAAGTATCAGAAAAAATTAAGGGGAATGCGGTTAAATTATTAATACTATTTCTGTAGGGCTCAATAGATACACCTGCGTGTGCATAAATGCGAAGGTTTGGCCAAATATCGTGTATTGTATTTACGTTGTAATGCAAAATAATACGTTCCATTAAAATTTGTATCCAAGCGGGCACACCTACAATAATACCAATATCCCAACTTTTTGCGCTATTTACTATTTCGGTTAACTTAGTTTCCCAATCTTTATATTGCGAAATTTTTTTACCGGGTTTGTAAAAATGTTCAAACCATGCGGGTATGTTTGCTGCAGTTATGCCACTTAAATCGCCCGAATAATGTGTACCATTAAAATCTAAATTTGTACTACCACCAATCATCAAAATACCTTTCTGAAAATGATCTTTAGGTAAATCGTAATGTGCCATTGCACACATTTGCCTTATACTACCTCGCTTAAAATAGCGTAACATATCTTTAGTAACTGGTATATATTTACTTGCTGCCTCAGATGTGCCCGAACTTAATGCAAAATATTTTACATGATTTGGCCAACAAACATAGGGCTCGCCGTTTAACGAACGATGCCACCATTGTTTGTACATACTACTGTAATCGTGTATTTGCACGGTTGCTTGAAACTCGCTAATTGAATTTTTTTGCTGTAATAATTTATTAAAATGATAATGTTCGCCAAATGCAGTATGTTGTGCTTTAGAAAGTAATTTTTTTAAAACTTTAATTTGTTGTGCATAAAAATTACTTCGTTTAGGAATTTTTCCGCGAGCATCAACTACTTTTTTTATGATAGAACCGAGTATGGCCATTGTTTAAATTAACGATTTATTTATTGTAATTTTTTTTAACACTTTCTTAAACACTACTTAATGTATCTAAAATCTTGATTATTTTTTATGTTTTTTAACGAGGCTAAAATTAACTTTATTACATTTTCTACATCATCTTTATGCACACTCTCAACAGTTGTGTGCATATAACGCAGTGGTAATGATATGAGAGCTGATGCAACACCATCGTTGCTGTATGCAAAGGCATCTGTATCGGTGCCTGTTACCCTACTTGCCGCTTGCCGCTGAAATTCAATTTTTTCTTTTTTTGCAGAGTCTATAATTAATTTTAATAAATTATTTTGTACTGCTGGTCCGTATGATAATACTGGGCCTTTGCCACAAGCTAAGTCGCCACTCACAATTTTATTCATCATTGGTGTTTGTGTATCGTGGCACACATCGGTAACAATAGCTACGTTTGGTTTTATTTTATGAGCAATCATTGTAGCACCATTTAAACCTACCTCTTCTTGCACAGCATTTACAATGTATAAACCAAAAGGTAGTTTTGTTTTATTTTCTTTTAATAGTCGAGCTACTTCGGCAATCATAAAACCGCCAACACGGTTATCTAAAGCTCTGCCAACAAAGTAACGGTTGTTTAATTCCATAAACTCATCTTCGTAAGTCACTACGCAGCCTACATGAACGCCTAATTCCTCTACTTCTTTTTCGTTTTTGCAACCTAAATCTAAAAAAATGTTTTTCAAATTTGGAGTTTCTTCTTTAGCTGCATCGCGAACATGAATAGCGGGCCATCCAAAAATACCTTTTACAATTCCTTTATCAGTGTGTATGTTTACTCGTTTTGAAGGTGCTATTTGATGGTCGCTACCACCATTTCTTCGTAAATAAATAAACCCATCTTTTGTTATGTAATGCACAAACCAACTAATTTCATCGGCGTGCGCTTCAATAACAACTTTATATGGCGCATCTGGATTAATAATACCTACAACGGTTCCGTATGTATCAACGTAATGCGAATCAATGTAAGGGTTAATATATTTTAGCCACATTTTTTGCCCCTCACTTTCAAAACCAGTTGGTGATGGGTTATTTAAATAGTTTTTTAAAAATAGTAATGAGTTTTCAGTAAAAATACTTTTCGGTTTTTTTTCAGCTTTTTTTGCCATAACATTTGTTTTTATATGATTTTAAATATAGTAAATTTTATGGTTTTTATTTTAATAATATCTTAAAATCAACCATTATATTTGCCATTATGAGTGATGCTGTAATTGAAATTTATACGGATGGTTCGGCTAGTGGAAACCCAGGGCCAGGTGGGTTTGCCGTTGTAATGAAATATAAAACACA
>JAYSUQ010000183.1:0-3824 GCA_043718985.1 Bacteroidota bacterium
TTCTAATTTTTTATTTTTTTTACCAGTAATCCATTTCCAAATTGCTGCAGCTGCGGCAACAATACTAATGCCTATTAGTTTAATGTATTTTAAAATTAAAACCATAAAACCAACTTTTGCTAATACTTTGCCAGCAATTAAACCTCCCACAGTATAGGCGGCTATTTTATCTAATTTAGGATCAAAGTTAGAGTATTGATTGCCTTCGGTAAATTTAACCGACGATAATAAATAATTAATAGTTGGTTTAACCTCTGCCAAACAAGCCATTGAGCCTACAGCATTTAACGATAAAATACCTTTTCGGCCAAGCACACGCACATCATAATTTAACGTGTTATTTGCCGCTTGCCCAAACTTTAACTCTTTAGCCCAATGTAAAACCTTTCTATCTTTATCATAAAATGGAGATGATGCCCAACCAACAAACTCTATCGGATCAAACCCATTTTTCTCTCTCTCAGCATTACCATCTAAAAAATCTTTTTTCATGTTAGTTAATAATTCGGCATAATCTATATCATCCGCATCATCGTCTTCAACATAGCCCATATCATCAAACGAAACCGTATATGCCCACGAGCCACTATCTAAAGGCATGTATTTTTCGGGAAACAACATCCCTAAAATACTTTTATCTTCGGGGTTACCCCATAAATTTTCTAATACATTTTTTGATTGAGGTGCATTTAAAAATTTCATTCCCTTAGGCACATTTATTTTTGCAAATCCACCATCTAAAGTTATTTCACCTGTTTGGTAGGTAAACGATTGATTAATTGAATCGTAATTTACAACAACCTCTTCTTGTGCTTGATTTAAGGTTGACGAGTCGATAGATGCTTGCTCTTGAGCAAAAAAAGTGGCGCTTAACATGAAGGCCGAAATAAATACAAATGGTTTCATAAATTGATTTTTTAAATTATAACGCAATATATATATATATATATCAAAATTTCAAATTAAATGTGTTAAAGTGCCTTTAAATGGTTGTTATGAGCCGTTTTTTTTTGTTGAAGTTAACTGTAATCTATTTATTTACAATCATTTTGTAACGACCGTTAAATAACAATTTCATTAAAAAAATAAACTAAATTTATGGAATTGCAACTCTATTAACATCTATATATTAAAATGATACAGTATGAACTCAAAAAAAATAATTACAACAACTTTAATATTAAGTGCAAGCATTTTGTTTGCACTCAGTTTTTTTACTACCACGTTTACAAAAACTAAATTACCAATGTTAAGCTTTAGTAAAACCGATAATTACGATAAACTTTGGAAACGTGTTGATAGTTGCCAAAACCAAGGCTTAACTAAAAGTGCTTTAAAAGTAGTTGAGATAATTTACGTTAAAGCAAAAAAAGAAAACAATGCAGCACAGTTTGTAAAAGCAATTATGCATCGTATGAAATTTGAAAGCTATAGCGAGGAATTTTCGTTAGAAAAATCGATTACTAAATTACAAACAGAGGTAACTGAAGCTAAGTACCCAATTAAACCTGTTTTACAAAATATTTTGGCAGATGCCTACTGGCAATATTACCAAAACAATCGCTATAAATTTAATGACCGTAGCACAACAATTAATTTTAAAAATGATGATATACAAACTTGGAATGTAAAAGCCATTACCAATGCGGTAATTGTAAATTACAAAGCATCGTTGCAAAACACAGATAGTTTAAAGCGAACTAAGTTAGATATATACGACGATATTATTACAAAAGGTTCAGTCGAATGTCGTGCTTGGCGCCCAACATTATACGATTTTCTATCACACAGGGCTTTAAGCTTTTTTATGAATGCCGAAGCCGATATTGCACGCCCAGCCGACCAGTTTACATTAAACAATGTTGATTACTTTAAACCTTATTTAGATTTTATTAATCTTAAAATAAAACAAAGTAGCGATAGTTTAGAAACTAAATATTATGCCTTGCAGTTGATGCAAGATTTAGAAAAGTTTCATGCAAACGATACAAAGCCCGATGCGTTAATTGATGTTGAATTACAACGATTGGATTTTGTTTATCAAAACTCACAACACGCAAAAAAAGATACGCTATATTATAATTCGTTAAAAGCATTGCAACAAAAATTTAGTGCTAACCAACGTGTTACCGAAATTGATTATCGTTTAGCGAATTATTATTTGCTAAAAGCAAATAACTATAACCCGTTAATTAACGATGATTTTAAATGGGATAAAAAAACAGCAAAAGAAATTTGTGAAACTGCAATTAAAACACATCCAAATTCGTATGGCGCTAAAGAGTGTAAAAATTTATTAAATGCAATTAATAATAAACAATGTAATGTAACAATAGAGGAGGTTAACGAACCAAACAAACCATTTAGAGCCTTGGTGGCTTCAAATAATGTATCTAAAATTTATTTTAAAGTAGTTAAAACAACTGCGCAAAATTTACGAACCCTTTTTAGAAAAAACTACGACGGTAAATTAATAGAAAAAATGGTGCAACTACCATTAGTAAAATCGTTTACACAAGATATTATTAATGATGGTGATTTTCAAAATCATACTACCGAAATTAAATTACCAGAGTTGCCCGAAGGTTATTACTTATTATTACACTCGCTTACCGAAGATTTTAAATACAACGAAAATATTACGGCTTACTCTACCTGTATTATATCGAACATAGCCAGTACCGAAAGACGAAATACCGATGGCAGTTACGATGTATACACAATGCACCGACAAACTGGCCAGCCATTAGCAAATGTTACAGCGCAAATTTGGTACGATAATTATGATTACAATGAGAGAGAACAAAAATTAATAAAAGGTAAAACATTAAAAACAGATGCAAAAGGATATTTAAACTTAAGTAATGATTTAGCTAACAATAACCGCCAGTTTTATTTAGAATTTATTAAAGGTACAGATATTTATTATAATAATAGTGGCTTTTATACCTACAAACCAGAGCAACAAAATTACACGGCTATTCGCTCATTTATTTATACCGATAGAGCTATATACAGGCCAGGACAAACTGTTTATTTTAAATCAATTATATTACAAACTACCAATAACCAAAAACCCGAATTAAAAACTAACTATCCAGTAACTGTTACATTTTATGATGTAAATTATCAAAAAATAAATTCGTTAACTTTAAGAACAAATGAGTTTGGCACCGTTAGTGGTTCGTTTACCGCGCCTCAAGGTGGCTTGTTGGGGCAAATGCAAATTACCGACGCACATAGTAGTGCCTATGTTAATGTTGAAGAATACAAACGCCCTAAGTTTGAAACTGAATTTAACCCTGTAAAAGGTAGTTACAAATTAAACGATGAGGTAACGGTTACTGGCTTTGCAAAAGCCTATGCAGGTAATTTTATTGATGGTGCTAAAGTTACATATCGTGTAGTGCGAACAATAAATTACCCATATTGGTATTGTTGGTACCTCCCACATTTAATAAATGGAAGTGAGGTACAAATAACTAATGGAGAAACCGTTACAAACGATACAGGTACCTTTATAATTAAGTTTAATGCTTTAGCAGATGAAACCGTAAACAAAAAAAGTTATGCAACGTATCAATATAAATTAATTGCCGATGTTATTGATGTTAATGGCGAAACTCATAGCGCCGAAACTTATGTTACTGTTGGCTACCAAGCATTAAAGTTAAATGTAAGTAATGATGATGTGATGGACATTGCAAATTTAAAAACATTAACTATTAACACGCAAAATTTAAACGGTGTTGCCGAGCCAACTAAAGGCACATTTGCAATTTATAAATTACAACAGCCAACAAAAGTTTTTCGTGAACGCTTGT
>JAYSUQ010000184.1:0-10894 GCA_043718985.1 Bacteroidota bacterium
TCTGTTGAGAAAGAACGCTCAAAGTCCATCTGATTTTTAGGATATAACATTCCCTAAATATAAGGACTTTTTAATGTGTGATAATCGGATAGCCATATAGAAAAAATAACATCGCCTAATGTTACTACCGAATATACTTACAATAGTCTACATCAACCTATTTCGTTTAAAGAAACCATTGTTACAGGCGCAACACCAAAAGTATTAACCACACAAACTCAATATAACAAATATGGTAACATTTTAAACTACACCTATCCCAATAATTTTAAATTAAATTATGAGTACACCAACACTGGTTTTTTAACAGCCATAAAAGATGTAAATAATAATGCCATTTGGCAATTAGGTAACACAAATGCTACAGGACAAATTACCGAATATATACAAGCTAATGGCTCAAGTATTATTAACAATACAAATGCCTACACAACTTTGCATAATTTAGATTATACTGAACACGGTTCAGTTTACAAATTAGATTATAATTTTGACGCTTTAACAGGCAATTTAAAGCAACGCGATGTTTACAATTATTTAACAGGCACGCACAACCGCGAAAAATTTGAGTTTGATTTTAAAGATAGATTAAGTAAAGGTAGCCAGCACGACCCTTTAAATACCGATGCTTTAATTGCTGGCTCAACAAACCAAGTAACTATTGATGAAAAAGGTAACATAACTCATAAAGATGATGCAGGCGATTATGTTTATAGCAATGCCACCAAACCATTTAACTTAACCCAAATTAATAATCCAACAAGCAATGTTAGTTTAAATACACTTGGCGTTACTTATAACGATTTGCGAAAAACTAGCCAACTAAACGAAACGGTTACAGGTAAACAAATTAATCTTGAATATGGCAATGATGATGAGCGTATTAAAATGGAATACCAATTAAATGGAGTTAAGCAATACACTCGTTATTATCACGCTAATTATGAGCTTGAAGAAAAACCAAATGGCGATGTAACAGAATGGGTATATATAAATGCACCAACTGGCCTAACAGCTATTCACAAAACTTTAAATAATACTAATAAACAATTATTTACTACCTTGTGTGACCATTTAGGAAGCCCCGTATTGTTAACCGATAATAACCAAAATATAGTTGATGAATTTAGCTTTGATGCTTGGGGGCGCAAACGTAATGTCACTGATTGGTCATACACATCTATTACAAATAATTCGGGCTTAAATCGTGGCTTTACGTTTCACGAACACATTGATGAATTTAACCTCATTAATATGAATGGTCGTATTTACGATCCAGTTTTAGGTCGTTTTTTGCAGCCCGATAATCAAGTACAACAGCCAACTAATTTACAAACCTTTAATAAATATTCATACGCAGCTAATAACCCACTAAGTTATACCGATCCTTCAGGTTGGGGTTGGGGTTCTGATAATACGAGTACCGATTGGAGCGAATTTTCAGGGGCTCATGGACTAAGTGCCGAATATAATAATTATTCTGAAGTAGGTATACCACCTTCGAGTTATGGCGGCGGCGGTGGTGGTGGTTTAAGCGGGGGTATTTATGCCCGTACTGCTGAGCGTTATAAAAGCTTTATGAACGGAGATGGTAAAAATCGTGCTTTGAGATCACGTACTTGGGTAACTTACAAAAATGTAAAAAAAGAAAAATATGTGCCGCAACCACTAAGGGGTAAATCAAAAGACGAGGCGTTCGGTGCGGGTTACGACCTTGTGCCTGATGGTTATGAAAGGGTAGCCGAATATCATAGCATTCCAGCTGAACCAATTAATGATGGTGCCCAAGGTGGTGGGAGTGGAGACCCTTATGGTACTGGATTTTCATCTGCTCAAGGTGTTGGGAGTGGAGACCCTTATGGTACTGGATTTTCATCTGCTCAAGGTAGCGGGGGTGGTGGAAATGGAGATGGTTGGGGACTTAGTTTTTATAGTGGTGTTCCGATAATATCAAGCCCTTTAGTTCAGGGTGCAGGCTTCACTCCTGGTCCTTTTGTTGTTACACCTCCGGGAGTGCATCCTAATTCAAACAAAGAAGATAGAGATTTCATTCGTCACGAAGTTGGCCACGTTGCAACATTTGTGGCAATGGGGGCAAGTTTTCCACTATACATTTCTCTGATTGCAATTCCAAGTGCAATTAACTTTCACTTTCCAAATCAATTTGGTGGCCCACATGATTCATTTTATACGGAAAAAGTAGCAAATACTTTTTCAGAATGGATGTATGGTCCATTTACAGGTCGTTATAAAAATACATACCCATCATATAATACACCTCGAAAATGAAATATTTGATATTTTTATTAACAGGGGTGTTTTGTTTTTCTTCTTGTTTTCTTTCAACTTGGGATGCAAGATTGATTTTAATAAACAACTCAAAACACAAGATTAGATACATTTGGGAAGTAAAAAATTTAAGAGATACTGTTCCAGACATCAATTATTGCAAGACTGATGACTTATATGATATTGTACCGAAATATGAACAAGTTATTCGCAGTCAAAATAAATGGCAACATTCATTGGAGGAACATCCAGATAAAATATTAAGAATTTTTATTATCAATGAAGATTCTTTATTAAAGTATGGGACTTGTAAAGTATTTAAAGAACAAATTTTTATGAGGCGTTTTGACTTAACTTACGAAGACTTAGAAAAACTAAACTGGAAAGTTGTTTACGATGAAAAGCAATAAAAAAGAAGCCCGCAAAAGCGGGCTTTGTTGTTAAATATCCCAATGGATGGCATGGTGCATTAAATCATAATGGCAACTTAAGCAAACAAAACCAAAACATTATTGGCCAACAATTTAATTTGTTTAGAGACTATTAAACATGAAAAAGATACATCACGCATTTAAATATATATTTTACAGATTATACTCAATAAGTTTGTCAAATAACGAGCGTAGTCCTGTTTTTGCTATAGGTATAATTTACATGGTACTCTTAGCAAATTTTTATACATTATTAAATTGTTTGTTAATAATTTTCGGAGTAAGATTCCCTTCTTTTTCGAAGCCAATTGTTATACTAGTCACTAGTAGTATCCTTTATATAGTTTATTTTCTTTTTTGGAAAAACCAAAAACATCTATTAATTATTCAAGAATTACCCTAAAAAAATGGAGGCTTCTTTGTATTAATTTATATTATTTTAAGTGTTTTGCTGTTCATTTACTTTGGTAACAAAATTAAAGGAAATTTTTAATTGTCAACTACTTTTCGGATTGCGGAGCTATAATTCTGTTTGTCATTTGAATTTAGCAAAGTTCGAGGTTTTGTATGATGGTATTATTAACTAAGTGTTATTAAATTAATTATAACACGTGTTGTTTGATTTTTAGTGTAGCGTAACCTATATAAATAAAACTACTATAATATTACAAACAGCACTTAAATCAACAAAAAAATCTAACCTATCACTAAGTTGGATTTTTTAATGGAACAATTATCAATTTGTAATTTGCTAGTCTAAAATGTTATTTACTAACCACACGCACAAATTTAATGTTGTTTATGGCATGGTATTGTTGGCTATCACTACCATCTATAAATCAATTTAATGAGTACAGTCGCTCAGTTAATATTTACCCTAACCCAACAAATGATGTTTTAAATATTACAAACTCACAAATAAATGAGCCAATAATGGCAACAATAACAAACGAGTTAGGGCAGGTAGTTTATGCAAGCATATTAACTACTAACCAAATGCAAATAAACATTAGCCACTTACCAACTAGCGTTTATAGTATTGCAATTAGTAACAAAGCGAGCACCGTTTATAAAAAATTGATTAAGGAGTAAATTAAAAACCACTTATCAAACAAACATCACCACTTATCAAGTAAACCCCACCACTTGTAAAGGCAAAGCCACCACTTAACTATTTGTCCACTCAAAGGTAGTAACTCCAGTCAGGGTGTACAAGTGTATACCAGTAATAATTAAACCATCCGAATATACAAGTTAACTTTAAATATTAAAAAAGCATTAACCTCTTTCTTTTTTAATTGGCGTAAACCCTAATGGCTTTTCGGCTATTTGATTGTTTAATAATCGTTGGCGGTATATATCAATTGCTAAATACAAGGCTTCTTTAAACGACGATTCATCGGCAATGTTTTTTCCAGCAATTTCGTAAGCCGTGCCATGGTCGGGCGATGTGCGAATAGCATTTAACCCAGCAGTATAATTTACACCGCTATTAAATGCAAGTGTTTTAAAAGGGATTAGGCCTTGGTCGTGATACATTGCTAACACACCATCAAATTGTTTGTAGGTTTCGCTACCAAAAAAGCCATCGGCACTATATGGGCCATAAACCAACATTGTTTCGCTTGTTTTTTTTATTGCTGGTATAATGGTTGTAATTTCTTCTTTACCAATTTCGCCATTTTCGCCAGCGTGTGGGTTTAAACCCAACACAGCAATTTTCGGTTTACGAATTCCAAAATCTAGTTTTAACGATTGGTGTAGTTGTGTTATTTTCGAAATTAATTTATCGGTAGTTATATGGTTTTTAATTTCGGTAACAGCTATGTGTCCTGTTGCAACGGCAACTCTTAATGCATCTGCGCATAATAACATTAATGGTGCACCTCCTAATTTTTCTCCAATATATTCGGTATGACCAGGATAATTAAAACCTGCCTCTTTCATAGCATGCTTGTTAAATGGACCAGTAACCAACACATCTGTTTTTTTATTTAACAAAGCTTGTGTTGCAGCCTCTAACGATAGTTTTGAGTACTTGCCACTAACGGGTGTAGCTTTACCTATTTCAATCATTACATCTTCATCGTAACACGAAAATACATTTACTTTTTTTGAATTAAGTTGATCAAAATCTTTAATTACATTAAAATTAAAATCGTCGAGCTCTAATGCTTTTCGGTAAAACTGAATTGTTTTTTGTGAACTAAAAATTACAGGAATACAAATATCTAGCATAGCAGGATCGTGCAAACTTTTTAAAATTACCTCTAAACTTATGCCGTTTAAATCGCCTTGCGATATACCAACCACTATTTTATTATCAATCATAATTTTGAATTTAAAAACTCCTTGCTATTATTATTTTATTTTTTATAAGTTCGAAAAGAAATCAAACAATAAACGTACGCCATAACCAGTACCTCCTTTGCCACGGTAACTATCTTTGGCGGTTACAAATGCAGGACCCGCAATATCAAAATGCATATAAGGATAGTTTGTAAATTTAGCTAAAAACTTACCCGCTGTAATAGCGCCGCCATATGGACCTCCAAGGTTTTTTTGATCGGCAATTTCTGTTTTTAAAAGTTCGTCGTACTCATCCCAAAAAGGAAATTCTACCAAGCGCTCGTGCATACGCAAGCCGCTTACGGTTAAATTAGTTTTTTGCTCGTCGGTTGCAGTACCCATACTTACTATGCCATATTGCCCAATAGCTGCGGCTGCAGAACCTGTTAGGGTGCTTAACTCAATAGCCATTTCGGGATTATAACGTTTTGCAAAATGCAGCGCATCCGCTAAAATCATTCGGCCTTCGGCATCGGAGTTTAACATTTCAACCGTAGTGCCATCCATCATTGTTATAATATCGCCAGGGGCAAAGGCGTTAAAACCTGGCCTGTTATCAGTTGCGGGTACTAACGCTATAACGTGAATGTTTAATTTTGCTTTTGCAACTGCATATAATGTACAAGCTACGGCAGCTGCCCCTGCCATATCACATTTCATTAAATCCATACTGTTTGCAGTAGGTTTTAAACTTAAGCCGCCAGTATCATAAACTACACCTTTACCAACTAATACATATGGTTTTTTATTTTTTGCGTTTTTTGGTTTATATTCCATTACTGTAAACGTTGGCGGATCAACACTACCTTGGTTTACTGATAGCAACCCACCCATTTTTAATTGAGTAATTTTTGCTTTATTATAAACCTCTACTTTAAACCCAGCCTGCTTTCCTAGTTGCTTAAAGGCATTAGCCAATTGCACGGCGTTTAATTTATTTACTGGTTCATTAACTAAATCGCGGGCTTTTAAAGTTGCATCAATTGCAATTGATAGGTTGGTTAAATGTGTTGTTACTACTTTAGCATCTTGTAAATAAATTTTAGATAATGTAAAAATTTCTTTTTTTGCACTCGGCTTGTGTTTTATAAACTGATAGTTTGCTAGTGCTAATCCTTCGGCTAAAGCTAAGCTATAATCAATGTTTTGTAAATCGTTGTAACAATAAACGTCTTTTAATTTTGCAGCATTTAAACCATCGGTAATTGTTGCTCCGTTTTTTCTAATACTTTCTAACGTTGTGTAGTGTGGTTTTTTATCATCAATTACAATAACGGTAATAATACGAGTAAGGGCATTAATTGTTATAACTTTTTTATCGTGAGTTTTAATTTGTGTTAACACATAATCAACCTGCTCTTTAGTTAAAGCAAACTCTGTTTTGTTTTTAAAGGTTGCACAAATAATAACTAAACTTTGTTTAGCATCTAGTTTTAGGGTTTTTGTAATAGCTGTCATATCGGCTAATTTACTAATAGCAATTTGTAATACAAAGTCTTTATTTTAGTTATTAGTAAGCGTAAAACTATACATTTGTTAAATGTTTAGTTTGCAACATTCGTTAATACTATTGCGTGGCTTGCCTGGTAGTGGCAAAACTACCTTAGCAAAGCTTTTATCCGAAAACGGTAAACATCCAATTTTTTCGGTTGATGATTATTTTACCAATACAATAACTGGCGCTTATGATTTTAAGTTTAACGAAAATTATTTGGCATACAAACAATGCGAAACTAAATGTGAGCACGCCATGTTGGTTGGCATCGAAAAAATAATTTTACACAATACCTTTACTATTGCCTGGGAAATTGAAACTTATTTTAAATTAGCTAAAAGCCACAACTATAGTGTTTTTGTAGTAACGGTAGAAAATTATCATTCTACAAAAAACACACATTGTATTAGTGATGAGCAAATAGAAAAAATGGCTCAAAAATATAAAGTAAAATTGTTTTAATTATTTTGTAAATACTTTACAATTAATTGGGGTAATGCAAAATTACCTAAATCGCTTTTTTTAATTTTAATGAATTGCTCAAATATTAAAGGTTTTGCTACAGATATTTCGTAAAAAGTTGAATAAATATGCTGATGCGATAATATATGTTTTTTTAAATGGCTTGTTTTTATGAGTTCATAAGCCGATGATACTTTTTTAAATTCATCACTATTTAAAAGCGTTTTTTCATCAACTGTAGTAGTTGTTTCTATTAAATAAAACTCAAATAAATTTTGCCAAATATCTTTTTCGGTTCGTTTTTGTATGTATAAATAATCTTTATAATTAAAAACAATGTAGTTAAAGTATCTGTTTTTAATTTTTATCTTTTTATCTTTTACTGGTAGCAGTTGCATAGTGTTATTTGCAAATGCTAGGCAGTTAGTTTGTAATGGGCAGGTTTCGCATTGCGGATTTTTTGGTTTGCATTGCAGAGCGCCAAATTCCATAATAGCATTGTTGTGTAGCGATGGCGTATTAATATTTAATATTTCGGTGGCTAGTTGTTGAAAATATTTTTTGCCTTGCGATGAGTTTATTGGAGTATTAATATTAAATAAACGAGATAGTACGCGGTACACATTACCATCTACTACGGCATAAGGTAAATTATATGCAATAGATGAAATTGCAGCAGCTGTGTAATCGCCAATGCCTTTTAATTTTTTAATTTCATTATAGTTATTTGGAAATACACCATTATAATTTTCTGAAATCATTTTGGCTGTTGCATGTAAATTTCGAGCTCGCGAGTAATAACCTAGCCCCTGCCACATTTGTAATACCTTATCTTCGGTAGCATTTGCTAACTGTGTAACAGTACCAAATTCATTAATAAACTTTAAATAATAATTTAAGCCTTGGGCAACTTGTGTTTGTTGCAACATAATTTCTGATAACCATATTTTGTATGCATCAGTTGTATTACGCCACGGCAAATCGCGCTTATGTTGTTTGTACCACAAAATTAATTTATCAGAAATTGGATGCGGTACTGTTTGCATTTTAGTCTGCTAAAAATATTTTTGCAATGGCATCTGCATTTTTTTCGGCTATTACTTTTCGTTTTAAACTCATTTTTGGCGTTAATTCTCCACCATCAATACTCCATTCTTTATTTAAAATTTCGCAACGTTTTAGTTGTTCGTATGGCGCCAGTGTTTTGTTTATTAAAGCTATATGATTATTAATAATTGTTTTTAAAGCTGGGTGTGCGCTCATATCTTCATTAGTTGTATAGGTAATATTATTATCATTACAATACTCTTTAAAATTAATAAAATTAGGAACAATAATAGCCGATGCATATTTTTGATTAGCACCAACAACCATACTTTGTTCAACAAAACGGCATTCTTTAATTTTATTTTCTATCATTAATGGTGCAATATATTTACCCGATGTTGTTTTGAAAATTTCTTTTTTACGATCGGTAATTTTTAAAAATTTATTTTCAATAAATGTCCCCACATCTCCTGTATGAAACCAACCATCAGCATCTATGGCTTCTTTGGTTGCCTCATCATTATTATAGTAACCCATCATTACACTAGGTCCTTTTACTAAAATTTCGCCATCTTCTTCGGCAATTTTAACTGTTGTGCCTTCAATAACTGGGCCTACAGTGCCAATTCTTATATTATCTTCACCATAATGGTTTACGCTAACTACAACACAAGTTTCGGTTAAACCATAGCCTTGTAAACAAACAATATTTGCGCAATTAAAAAAACGTTCGAGCTTTGGGTTTAATGCTGCCCCGCCCGAGGCAATACAAACAATTTTGCCGCCAATTGCATCGCGCCACTTACTATAAATTAATTTATCGGCAATGGTATGTTGTAATTTATACCACAATCCATTTTTTCCACCAGGCTCAAATCGGTTTGCTAGGCGCACACTCCAATCAAATAACATACGTTTAACTCCAGTTAATTTTTCGCCTGTTGCAGTAATTTTTTCGTAAACTCGCTCAATTAATCGCGGTACCGATACAAATATTTGTGGTTGAATTTCTTTTAAGTTATCGCCAATTTTTTCTATTGCTTCGGCATAATAAATAGATACACCTTTGTATAAATATAACGTACTAACCATTCTTTCATAAACATGGTTTAATGGCAAAAAGCTTAATGCTTTCCAAGTACTATTAAATGGTGCAAATGCTTGGCAAGCAATAATGTTTGATACTAAATTTTGATGGCTTATCATTACACCTTTAGGCACGCCAGTTGTACCCGATGTGTATAAAATAGTTAATAAATTTGTTGGTAAAATGCTATTTTTAATATTCTCTATTTTATCAGTATTTAAATTTGCTTTACCTAAATTTATTAAATCAAAAAACGACATTAATCCTTCAGTTGCATCAAAACTAATAACGTGTTTTACCGTTGGAATATCTTTTTGTATTGAAATAAGTTTTGCAGATATAGATTTATCTGAAACAAAAATCACTTTTACTTGAGAGTGGTTTAAAATAAATGTTAAATCGCTATTACTAATTGTAGGAAAAATAGGTACCGTAACAACATTAATTTGTTGGCAACCATAATCGCAAAAATTCCATTCGGGGCGGTTTGCCGATAATATAGCTACTTTATCGTTTTCGGTAATATTTAATGCCATTAAACCAGCACTTACATTGTTGCTATAGTCTATTAAATCGGCACTTGAGTATTTACGCCATTGTTTGTTTTCTTTAGCACAAAGTACATCCTCTTTAATAAATTCAGATTTATACAAATCAAGTATATCAAATACGCGGGTCATTTTTTTCATGGTTATAATTTATTGCACTACTAATATAATAATTGATTAGTTAAAGTTAATCAATTGTATAATTTTTTTCAAGTAAAGTTCGTCAATTTCATCAAATGATTTATAGGTATCGCTATCAACATCAAGTACTCCAATAATATTATTTTCAATATTATAAATTGGCAAAACAATTTCCGATTTTGATATAGAGCTACATGCTATATGGCCAGGAAACGCATCAACATCATCAACAATTATAATTTTGTTGTTTTGCCAAGCAGTACCACAAACACCTTTCCCTTTTTTAATACGAGTACATGCCACAGGCCCCTGAAAAACATTTAGCACCAACTCATCGTTTTTAATTAAATAAAATCCAACCCAAAAAAAATGTAACCCATATTTTAGTGCAGCACATACATTACCTAAGTTTGCTGTTAAATCGGTTTCGTAATTAATTAACGATTTTATTTGTGGCAATAAATTTTGATACTTCTCTTCTTTTGTTTCTCCGCTAAAAGTTAAATCTTCGGCCATATTTTTATAAGTAAATTATTTTCTTATTTTTATGTACAAATATATTAGTATTTATATAATTTTTTACGATGGGGTTTATTTTACAGGCAACAAATATTAGTTATACCGTGCACCCAGATATGTGGCAAGTATTAGCATTTATTATTATTTTATTATTTATTTTTTTCAGAATAAAAACACATCGACTTAAAAAAACAAAACAAGAGTTAGAACGTATTGTTGAAGAGCGAACAGCCGCATTAAAACACAAAGAACAAGAAATTACAGATAGTATTAGATACGCTTTACGCATTCAATTATCTATAATTCCGCCACAATCTAAAGTAAAAACATTATTGCCTCAAAGTTTTATTTATTATAAACCAAAAGATATTGTGAGCGGCGATTTTTATTGGGTAGATACAATTGGAGATAAAGTATTGTTTGCTGCCGTAGATTGTACCGGACACGGTGTGCCAGGCGCAATGATGAGTGTAATTGGTTTAAAATTATTAGACCAAGAAACACAAGATAAAAATTTGAATACACC
>JAYSUQ010000185.1:0-10887 GCA_043718985.1 Bacteroidota bacterium
GTTTTAAAATTAGTGGCGCAAATAAAATGATAAGCAACGTAATTGCTAAAATTAAAACAGGATTTTTAATTGGTAAATAATGACTAAAAAAATCGTTTATAGATGCGAAATTGTTACCAAATAAATTCATGTAATTTTAATTATAATAATTTATAGTTAAATTGTTGCAATAACTTTTAACTCAATAGCAATTGGTGTGGGTAGGCAATTAATTTCGATGGTTGTGCGGCACGGTGGGTTTTGGCTAAAATACTCGGCCCATAATTTATTATAAATAGGGAAATCGGCTTTCATGTTAGTTAAAAAAACTTGCACATCAATAATTTTATCCCAACTACTACCTGCATCTTCTAAAATATATTTAATGTTACGAAACACGCTATGGCATTGTGTTGCAATATCATAGCTGGTAATGTTTCCATTCTCATCTAACTCTACGCCTGGTATTTTTTTTTCGCCACGTTGGCGGGGCCCAACTCCACTTAAAAATAGTAAGTTACCTACTTGTCGGGCGTGCGGATATAACCCAACAGGTTCGGGCGCTTTTGATGACTCAATAGAATTTTGTGTACTCATTATTATATTTAATTAAGGTATTACTTCTAGTATAATATTTTTATCATTAAGGCCAACATTATCCTGCCTTCCAATTTCTTTATTGTTATAAATAATTGTTATCCATTTGGCTTTTGATTTACTTGCCATTTTTTTATCAATAATAAACTCGCCACTTAAACTTGTGTAGGCTTGCCCTATTGATATTTCGTTACAATTTTCGCCTTTTGTTTTGCATTCATTAAAGTTTACAACAGCGTTAACTAAAGGTTCGCCAGTTTGTTTATTAATTACTTTACCAGCAATGCTGGATTTTTTTGTATCACAACTAATAAATGCAATAGTAATTAATAATACTAATAAGTGTAATTTTTTCATGTTACTAAAATACTAATTATTTAAACGCATTCCAACCTTGGGCGCTTATTGGGTGCGATGTGCCTGCTTTGGCTATTAAATTTATACCACTGGCTTTGGCTGTTATGTGGCCAATAACGGTAAAATCGGGCACGTTTTTAATTTTATCATAATCGCTCATTGGTATTGTAAAAAGTAATTCATAGTCTTCGCCACCACTAAGTGTGCAAACTGTGGGGTCTAAACTAAACTCTCGTGCTCTATCAAATGTTTGTGGGTCAATAGGTATTTTTTCTTCATATAGCTCGCACCCAACGTTAGATTGGGTGCAAATATGCATTAACTCCGATGCCAGCCCATCGCTCACATCAATCATACTTGTTGGTTTTATATTAAGTGTTTTAAATAATTCAATAATATCAATGCGAGGTTCTGGTTTTAATTGTCGTTCTAAAATATAATCGTTGCCTAGTAAATCGGGTTGTAAATTTGGGTTATCTTTAAACACAAAATTTTCTCTTTCTAATACTTGTAGTCCCATATAGGCGCCACCTAAATCGCCACTTACGCATACGAGGTCTTTTTCTTGAGCACCGTTTCGGTAAACAATATCTTCTTTAATTGCTTGGCCAATAACAGTAACACTAATTACTAAACCGCTGGTAGATGAGGTTGTATCGCCACCAATTAAATCAACATTATATTTATTACAGGCAAATATAATGCCTGCATATAATTCTTCTAACGATTCAACCGAAAATCTGTTTGATGCGGCAATGCTAACGGTTACTTGCTTAGGTGTGCCATTCATTGCGCATATATCTGATAAATTAACGCTTATTGCTTTGTATCCTAAATGTTTTAAGGGCACGTAGGTTAAATCAAAATGCACCCCCTCTACTAGCATATCTGTAGATATTAATGTTTGTTTGTCGTTATCAAATTTAATAACAGCGGCATCATCACCAATGCCTTTAATGGTTGATGGGTTGTGTATTTCAACATGTTCGGTTAAGTGAGATATTAAACCAAATTCGCCTAAGGATTCTAACTCTGTTCGTGATGTGTTTTCTAACATTTTATAATTTTATTTTAGAGTAACTATCAAATTTTAATAGCTAAATAGTTAATTTTATTTTAGTTTAATGCAAACGTTTTTTGGTTCTGTAAAAAAATCTAAAGCTTCAAAACCACCTTCGCGGCCAACCCCCGATGATTTAACACCTCCAAATGGTGTGCGTAAATCGCGTAACAACCAACAATTTATCCAAACAATACCCGTGTGTAAATTCATTGCCATTCGGTTTGCTTTTGTAACATCTTGTGTCCAAACGGTTGCTGCTAAACCAAATTGAGTAGAGTTTGCTTGCATTAAAACTTCTTCTTCATTATCAAAAGGTGTAATGGTAACTACTGGTCCAAAAATTTCTTCTTGGTTGGTTCGGCAATCATAACTTAGGTTTTCAATAATTGTTGGTTGTAAATAATAACCGTTTTCAAAATCGGTAACTGTTTGTTGTTTACCGCCACAAAGCACAATACCGCCTTCTTGTTTAGCTAAAACAATGTACGAAAGTATTTTTTCCATATGTGATTTAGAAACAACGGCACCAATTTTAGTAGTATCATCCATTGGCGCACCCACTTTTAATTTTTGAGTTTTAGCTATAAAATCAATTTTAAATTTTTCGTAAATAGATCGCTCAATAAAAATGCGCGAACCACATAAACAAATTTGTCCTTGGTTTGCAAATGATGATTGCATAGTTGTAGATAACATTTTATCATAATCGCAATCGGCAAAAATAATGTTAGGATTTTTACCTCCTAACTCTAACGATAGTTTTTTAAACATAGGGGCTGCAATACTGGCAATGTTTGCTCCTGTTTTTGTACCGCCTGTAAATGATATTAATGGCACATCGTTACTACTTACAATAGCATTACCAACTTTATGCCCATAGCCATGTACAATATTTAAAACACCTTTTGGTAAGCCTGCTTTTATACAAATTTCTGATAACAAATAAGCCGTCATTGGTGTAATTTCTGATGGCTTTGCTACTACAGTACATCCAGCAGCAAGCGCAGGGGCAATTTTCCAACTAAATAAATACAAAGGTAAATTCCAAGGCGATATGCAACCAGCAACTCCAACAGGATGCCTAAGTGTGTAGTTAATTGCGGTATCTTCCATACTATGTGCGTGCGATGCATAATGTAAAATACCTGTTCCGTAAAAATGAAAATTAGCTGCAGCGCGAGGAATATCAACAGTTTTTGCTAAATGCAATGGCTTACCGTTATCTAAACTTTCGGCTACTGCCAGGTTGTGCAAATCATCCTCAATTAACTGAGCTATTTTTAAAAGGTATTTCGAGCGTACATCTTTAGGGGTAACACTCCAAGTTTTAAATGCCTCTTTAGCTGCTGCAATTGCAAGTTGCGCATCTTGTTCATCGCTATCTGGTATTAACGAGTAAACTACGCCACGCGATGGGTCGTAATTTTCAATATATTGGTTTGAGGTTGGGCTTAGCAACTCACCATTAATGTAGTTTTTTAGTTTTTGCATAACTTAAATTAAAGCTTACAATTTACAAAAAAATACAAAGCCGAACGAATTGGTATTTGTAAAATAATAGAATTTTATATTCTAATAAAATGCGGTTTAATTATTTTTGAAGAAGTTGTTTAATATTAGTTAAACCTTGATCAAACTGGCTATTTAAATTTTTAGTTATAAATGGACCCATTAAACGAGCAATAGGAAATGCCAACACGCCAGTGTTATGCCAATTAATTTTTATTTGATTATCAGGTAATTGTTCAAGCGTCCATTTATCGTAGGCTTTAGAGGCAAATGGTTTTAAAAATTCTAGTTCAAACTCAACCATTTTATTTTCGGTAACGGCTATTATTGTTAGCGCTCCCACACCAATTTTTTTTCCATCCCAGGTATATTGATGCCCTATAGTTTTTGGTGTGCCATCTATTTGCGTTGTTGCGGTTGGCTCTAATTTATAAAATGGGTTCCAACTATGGTATTGGTTTAAATCGGCAATAATATTAAAACAATTTATAGCACTATTATTTATAATAATACTTTTATTAATTTTGTATGTTTTTGGAAGTATTAATGCTACTAATAAAATTAAAATAATTAATGCAATTAAAATGTATATAAATATCATAGCATGTTGTTTTAGTAAAAGTACTAAACGGTTTATACATTAATTTAAAATAATTATATTTAAAGTGTTAAATTTTTTAAATGAAATTTTATTTTAGTTTTTTATTTTGCTTTGTACTTTTAAAAAAAACGGTAGCACAAGATGTTATCTATTTAATTAGTGGAACTAAAATTAGCGCCAAAATAATAGAAATTGGTATTTTAGAAATTAAGTATAAAAATTTTAACAATTTAAATGGCCCCAATTATATTTTAGTTAAAAATGAAGTTGTGTTAGTAAATTACGAAAATGGCACTACTGAAATTTTCAACACTAATCCTATTTCGGTGGCGCCTAACATAAAGCCAACTCAGCAGCAAGTAAGTTTAAGTAGTGTGGTTAAAAACAACGAGTTTAATGTTAACTATATTAACTCAAATTTATTATCTATAAATGCATTAGGGCTTGCCAATGGCGATTTTACGTTAATGTATGATAAAGATATTTGCACAAAAAAGTTAGGACTTTCGTTTTTAGGTACCTATAATTTTAGTTCAGGCTTGTCGGGTTTTAATCCAGGTATAAGTCAATCGTTAGTTAATTCTAAAAAAATATACGAGGCTGGTTTTGGGTTAAACTTTTATCCAAAACAAACAAAACGTATTCAATACTTTGTTGGTATTTTAAGTAAGTATATGGCATTTAATTATCAAAAAATTAAAGACAGTACGAATAATCAATTAATTTATAAAAAAGCAACAGCCAATCAAATTAGTGTTATGCTAACAAATGGATGGATTTACAGAATAACACCTAATTTTAATTTTAAAATTTTTATGTGTATTGGGCTTGCTAACACAAGCGTAGCTTTAAAAAAAGAATATGTTAACTTACCTAAAATGTATTTAGGTTACTGCTTTGGATACAGATTTTAGATGATTTTAAAAATTAAATATAGTTGTTTAGTTGCATTACTTTTAGCTTTAAATAATGGCTTTTCGCAAGATAAGTTGTTTTTAAAAAATGGTAAAAAACAACTTTGCGTTGTTGGTACAATTACCAGTAGTTTAATTATTTATAAAGATTCAGCATCGCAAATAACTTCGTTTCAAATTTTAAAAAAAGATGTGTTATTGCTTGAAACTAATGCTGGAGAAATATTTATTTTTGGAGATTAACCGAAAAAAGCGAATACAGATTTAGAAATTGAAAACCCCTTCCAACAAAAAAAACGATTGCAAAAAGAATGGAAACAAAAAGAAGATAGTTTGCCAAATAACATTATAGGTATGTATCCGCACGAAGCTTTGTTTGGACGATTAACGTTTTCGTACGAACGTTTATTTGCATCAAAATCGTTAGGGATTTTAATTCCATTTAGTGCAACTTACAATATTTTACAAAATGCTAAAAATAGCAAAACAAATGCGCCTATAAATAACAGTAAAGGTATTGGGATTATTACTGGGCTTGATGTAAATTATTATTATGATTTAAAGCCAACTTTAAAATATTTTTTTGGTCCGCGTTTTAGATACGGCACCCACATGACGCTAGGTGCTGTTGAAGGATTTAATTTTCAATTACAAAATGGTTTATTAAAAAGTAAGGGTAAGTATTTTACTAATACATTTGCAATGGGCGTTGGTTTTTTTAAACTCTCTCAAAAATATGCAAATTACCCAGGTTACGATCCTAAGTTAATTATACCTTGGGCATCATTTACTTGGCGATTAGGGTTTAGGTTGTAGCGTTGCTCGTAGCCGTTGTTGCCTTGCAAACCACCACTATGTATAATTAATATTGATTGGGCTGTGTTAAATTTATTTTGATTTATTAAATCAAACACCGCATAAAATAGTTTAAGGGTGTAAACATAATCTAAAGAAATTTTATAAGTTGTTTCAAACCAATTTTTAAATTCTAATAAATTGTTTGTATGTTTTGCATAACCACCAAAATGATAATCGTTTATAATTGTTGTGTTTGGTAAATCGGTAATAGCTAAATATTTTAATACATTAATGCCAATTAAATTTCGATTATCTGTTAATGATTGTGCAATGCCTTTAAATGTAGTGCCAGTACCATAAGCGCAAAAAATTGTATTGTATTTAGCTAAATTAGTAGTTAAAATATCGGCACAACCTTTTTGTCCTAAATCGTTATCACCACCTTCGGCAATAATATACGCTTCGGGAAATTTTAATACAAGTTCATTTATATAATGGTGCGTTGCTTTTAGCTTGTACTCTTCTCTGGTAACAAAATTAAGTTGCATGCCGTTTTGTTTTGCAACTGATAATGTTGTGTTTGTGGCACTTTCTTTTTCGCCTCTTATAATTCCAACGCTATTAAAACCAAATAGTTTACAGGCGCTCGCTGTGGCGGCAATGTGGTTGCTAAATGCACCACCAAAAGTAACAATTGTGTTTTTATTTTCGAGTTTTGCTTGTTGTAAATTGTACTTTAATTTAAACCATTTATTACCCGATATTTCGGGATGGAGTAAATCTAAACGCAAAATATCAATTGTAAAATTTTTATAATTAATAGGGTGTATCATGGGATTATAGGTTATCATAAATTTTAATTTTAAAACCAAACATCTAAACAAAAAACCCCTTCAAATCTACTATCAACTAAAGCGTTATTATAAATTACATTTTCTTTTTCCGATTTTAAATAACGCCCCTCAACACTTAAGGCAATGTTTTTTAAAGGTTTGTATTCAACTCCAGTGGTTACACCCCAGGTATATTTACTCAAACCTAAGCCCGAACTTAAAATTTCATTAACATCACTAAACCATTCGCCTCTGCCATAAAAACCAATCTGCGCATAGGTTTGGTGTTTTAAAACAAGTAGGCCACTATTCATAGCAGCTGTATTTAAAGTAGTTGCATTTATTTGTTTTGAGTATTGTTGCAAGCCATAATTTAACTCGGCACCTAACGTAAATTTATTTTTTTGATAGGTTAAATACAAATTGTGATAGTAGCGTTGGTGTTTTAAAGTAACCGAATCGGGTGTATCATCTCCAGTAATAAAATTATAAGTAAAGGTTAAATTATTAGATGGCGCATAAATTACTGAAGCACCAATTATTTTATTTTTGTTAGTTTCTATTATTGAGCTAAAACTATTAAACGCATTTAATTGTAAGCTTAGTTTGTTGCCAATTAAATAGGTTAATTTTGCACCCGAAAAATAATACGGTTCATATACATTGGCTAACGACATGCTAGAGGTAATGTTTTCTCGAGGTTGCGTACTTTCTAAACCAATATGCGATCTAAACACACCCGCATCTAACCATAAATTTTTAACCAAATTTATACCTGCGTTTGCCTCTTGTATTAAATTGTATTTTTGTGGCCAAGTACTTTCTGCAATATCTCCGTAATGAAACGTAATATTACTACGTAGTTTACTCGATTTATAAGCCAACGAAACCATTGCCATATTTAAGCCAAACTGATTATTGCGAGCCGCCATTGTAGCGTGTTTTACGTAATTAGTAACAGCATCTTCTGTATACAAAGAATAGTACGTGCTAACATAAGCGCCAATTTCTAATTTTGGTTCTTGATTAGTATTACTTAAATCAATTTTTTTATTTTGAAACAAAATACTTGTATCGCTTGTTAACTGAACAGAAACATTACGATGTGTTAAACTATCTTTTTGTGAAATTAAATTATTACCAGTAAGTGCTAATAGTATAAATGATATTATATGCTTCATCTGCCAAAATTAATTATTAATTTTAAGCAATGTTTAAAAAACCACTCGACCCCGAAGATTTTTATTATAGCCCCGAAGGTTATATTGTGTTTACAGAAACATATCATTTAAAGCGTGGGCATTGTTGCAAAAATGGTTGTAGGCATTGCCCTTATGGTTACAATAAAAAAACAGGGATTGTTGATACAAAATTAAAAAGTAAGTAATGCTAAAATTAACGCAACTAAACAATAATCAGCTTAATTATTTAAACATTGGGCTTATGTTGGTTTCAGCATTTTTAGCGTTATTGTTACCCTTTGAGTTGTTTTTGTTTTCGTATGCAATTTTAGGTCCATTACATTACTTAACCGAAATTGGGTGGTTGCACCAAAAAAATTATTTTACAAAAGGTAAATACGATTTTTTAGCGCTAGTATTTTTATGCGTTTTAATTTTTATTTTCACATTTATAGTAGTTCCAAAGTCGCAACAAACCGTACCAACAATTGTTGCTTTGGCTATTTTACTATCGGCAATTGGGGTTTTGGTTAAAGATAATTTTTATCGTTTTGTACTTGTTTTATTAACGTTAATAGGCTTTTATATTGCCAAAACAGGTAATGTTTTTTTTGTTTGGATAGGCGTTTTTTTACCTACTATTATTCACGTTTTTTTATTCACGTTTGCTTTTATGCTGTATGGCGTATTAAAAAACAAAACGCGTTCTGGCTTTTTATCAATAGCTGTTTTACTAATCTTATCAATTTTATTAGTTACCGTTAAAGCACCTAATTTGCAATACCAGGTTAGTAATTATGTTGTTAAAAGTTATCAAATATTTAGTTTTTTAAATTTTAAATTAATCGAAGTTTTTAGCGCATTGCCAAAAAATTTAAGTATTACTCAAACCATTTATCAAACCAACATTGGCTTTATTGTAATGCGTTTTATAGCCTTTGCATATACTTACCATTATTTAAATTGGTTTTCAAAAACATCAATTATTCAGTGGCATAAAATATCTAAACCAGCATTAATAATAACTTTACTTATTTGGGTAACATCTATTGCATTATATATAATTGATTATAACATAGGAATTAAAGCCCTTTATTTTTTAAGTTTTTTACATGTTTTTTTAGAATTTCCTTTAAATATTACTTCGTTTTACGGTATTATTAAAGCAATTATACCAAACAATAATTAGCCTTTTATTTTATTAAAAATCTGTATATTAGGGCTTCAAATATATTGAGTGTGAAAATTACAAAAGAATTAAAAATAGGAGTTGTTGTTACTGCCGCCATTGGTTTATTTATTTGGGGTTTTAATTTTTTAAAAGGAAGTAATTTATTTAGCCATAAATACGAATTATACGCTGTTTACCCACAAATTGACGGGTTAATTGAGGCTAACCCTTTATTAATTAATGGTTTTAAAGTAGGGCAAATAAATAAAATTTCGCTTACGCAAGATGCAAATGGAAAATATGCAGTATTAGTTAAATTTTTATTAACCGAAGATGTTAAGATACCTAAACACTCTATTGCAAAATCGATAAGTGCCGATTTACTTGGCTCAAAAGCTGTTGAAATAATTTATAGTAACGAAATCGAATTTGTACAATCGGGCGATACGCTAATTGCACAATCAGAAGAAGGCATAAAAACAACCGTTACCAAACAATTAGCACCATTACAAAAAAAAGCAGAAGGTTTAATCTCATCAATGGATTCGGTAATGATTGTAGTAAGCGGCATACTTAACACCAAAACACGCGATAACGTTGATAAATCGTTTGAGAGTATAAAAAAAGCAATTCAATCGTTAGAGCAAACAGCCTATAAATTAGACGATTTAATGGCTACCGAAAAAGCTAAAATTTCGCAAATTATGACTAAGTTAAATAACTTAGCTACTGTGCTCGATAACAATAAAGATGATATTAATAAAATTATAAAAAACTTTGCTTCGTTAAGTGATAGCCTTGCAAACTCTCAATTAAAAAGCGCTGTTAATAATGCCAATCAATCGTTAGCCGAGCTAAAAGATATTATGCACGATATTAATAATGGAAAAGGCACAGTAGGTAAATTAATTAAAAATGATTCGTTGTACACTAATTTAAATAAAGCCAGTGCCGATTTAGATAAACTGCTTATTGATTTAAAAGCCCGACCAGGCCGCTACATTCACATTAATGTATTTGGCTCAAAAGATAGACATAAAGACGACGAGTTAACACCAATTAAACCTTAATTAATTTTATTAGTATGATTTCTTCAATTGCATTTATTGTTTTATTAGTAGGAGCAGGAACGTTTTTTATTATTGGAGCAAAAAAAATACGTCGTAATATTTTATTAGGTAAAGATATTACCATTAATGATAATAAGGCCGAACGTATTAAAACGATGGTACTTGTGGCGCTAGGACAAAAAAAAATGTTTACACGACCAATACCGGCCTTGTTACATTTATTTTTATATGTTGCATTTGTAATTACACAAATAGAGTTAATTGAAATTGTTTTTGATGGTGTTACGGGCTCTCACCGCGCATTTAGGCCAGCACTTGGTAGTTTTTATACATTTATTGTGAGTTTAATTGAGGTGTTATCAGTACTTGCGTTTATTGGAACTTTGGCTTTTTTATCGCGCCGAAATTTATTAAAAATACCACGCTTAGTAAAAAACGAATTAAATGGTTGGCCAAAATTAGATGCCAACATTATTTTAATTGCCGAAATTATTTTAGTGTGTTTTATATTTATGATGAATGGAGCCGATGAAGTTTTATATACCAGGGCCCAATCACACGCACACAATTTAGGCGATGGTAGTTTTGGGTTTTCTATTAGTAAACACCTTGGCCCTTTGTTATATAACAACATGCCAACCGAAGGCTTGCACGTTATAGAGCGCATTGGTTGGTGGGGACATATTTTAATGGTGTTTGGCTTTTTATGTTACTTACCGTTCTCAAAACACTTACATATTTTATTAGCATTTCCAAATACTTATTACTCTAACTTAAAAGCAAAAGGATTGTTTGTAAATTTGTTTGAAGTAAC
>JAYSUQ010000186.1:0-34679 GCA_043718985.1 Bacteroidota bacterium
GCGTATAAAAAATACATGTTAGATAATGGCTTAACTATTATAGTACACGAAGACCACAGCGACCCTATATGCCACGTGGACGTAACGTACCACGTAGGCTCTAACCGTGAGCAAATAGGCCGTTCGGGCTTTGCACATTTTTTTGAACACATGATGTTTCAGGGCTCAAAAAATGTAGCCGATGAGCAGCATTTTAAAATTATTACCGAAGCTGGTGGTACATTAAACGGATCAACAAACTCTGATAGAACAAATTATTTTGAAACAGTGCCATCAAACCAACTCGAAAAAATGTTGTGGTTAGAGGCCGATCGTATGGGGTTTTTGTTAGACTCGGTAACTCAAAAAAAGTTTGAAGTACAACGTGCGACTGTAAAAAACGAACGCGGACAAAATTACGATAACCGCCCTTATGGTTTAGTTGGCGAAAAAACAGGCGAAGCATTGTTTCCTAAAGCGCATCCTTACTCTTGGACAACCATAGGCTATATTGAAGATTTAAACAGAGTTGATGTAAACGACTTAAAACGTTTTTATATGCGATGGTATGGGCCAAACAATGCTGTATTAACAGTTAGTGGCGATGTTAATACAGTTGAAGTAATTAAGCTAGCCGAAAAATACTATGGCTCAATACCTCGTGGACCCGAAGTGAAAAATATGGCAAAACAGCCTGTAAGTTTAACCGAAAACAAATACATTTCGTACGAAGATAATGTGAAATTCCCTATGTTTAAAGCCACTTTTGCAACAACACCTTTTAATACTAAAGACGAGGTAGCTTTAAATGTATTGGGTAGTATTTTATCCGATTCAAAAAGTTCGCCATTATACAATGCCTTTATTAAATCGCAAAAAGCAGTTTCGGCAAATGCTTATAATTATAGCCGCGAATTAGCAGGGCAGTTTGAAATTATGATTCGTGCAAATGCAGGCACTAAATTAAGTGATGTTGAAACATTATTAAATACAACTTTAGCACAGTGGGAAAAAATAGGAGCAACCGATGATGATATTAAAAAATATAAAATAAATTACCAAAGTAGTTTGTATGATGAGCTTGCAACAGTTGCAGGTAAAGGCAAGCGCTTAGCATCTTACCAAACGTACCAAAACAACCCTAACTATTTAAAAACCGAAATGGCAAATAATTTAACAGTTACAAAAGCCGATGTAATGCGAGTTTACAACACTTACATTAAAGGTAAATTTGGTGTGTTTTTAAGTTGTGTGCCCAAAACTAAAAGCGATTTAATAGCCAAAGTTAATACTTGGAAAATGTATGACAGAACCATAGAGGAAGAAAGCGTTGAATATAAAAATTTATCTTATACCGAACCAAAAGATGTGTTTGATAGAAGCAAATTACCAATGGCACAAGCAGCAAAATTAGTACCGTTGCCAAATTATTGGTTATCCGATTTTGCAAATGGAATTAAAGCTATAGGGATTAACAATAACGATATACCTAAAATAGACATACAATTTACAATGCCATTAGGCCATCGTTTTGAACCATTTAACAAATCGGGATTAGCGGTGTTATTAGCAGCATTAATGCAAGAATCTACAACAAAACACAGCGCCGAAGATATTGGCAGTATGCTAGAAAGACTAGGTAGCGAAGTAACTTTTAATGCCAACGATAACGAAATTACAATGACGATATCGAGCTTAAAACAAAATTTAGACAGCACTTTAAAAATTGCAGAGGAGATGTTATTAATGCCGAAATTTGATGCTGATGATTTTGATTTAGTTAAAAAAGAACAATTAGATGCCATTACTAACCAAGGTACACAAGCAACAACTATTGCAAACAATGTGTTTAATAAATTAGTTTATGGCTCAGGTTATAATTTATCGTTACCAGCAATTGGTAATAGCGAAACAGTTAGTAGCATAACGTTAGATGATGTTAAAAATTATTACAAAAACTTTTCGGCATATAATTCGGTTTTAACCGTAAGTGGCGATATCAATCAATTTGATGCAATTAAAAAATTAAACTTTTTAACTAGCTTACAAAAAGAAAATACTATGCCATTGGCTAAGTATAAATTACCCGAAATAGATCAAACGCGAATTTATTTTATAGATAAAAAAGGAGCACCTCAATCAGAAATTAGAGTTGGGCAGTTATCGTTACCATACGATGCAACTGGCGATTTTTTTAAATCGACCATTATGAATTATGCATTTGCAGCCGCATTTAATAGTCGTGTAAATTATTTGTTACGCGAAGTTAAAGGTTATACATACGGAGCACGTGGTTCGTTTTATGGCAATAAATTTGAAGCGCCTTATATAATAAATGCTGGTGTGCGAGCAAACTCAACCGATAGTGCAACGATGGATATTTTATCTGAATTAAAAAAATACATTGAAGGTGGTATAACATTAGATGAATTAAATTTTACTAAAAATGCTATGGCACAAGCCGATGCATTAAAATACGAATCGTCGTTACAAAAATTATCATTTATAAAACGAATTGTAGATTATAATTTAGATAAAACTTTTGTTGCTAAACAAGCCGAAATAATAGCAACAATTACAAAGCCTGAAATAGATAATTTGGCATTAAAAAACTTACCATTTAATAAAATGGCTATTGTAATTGTAGGCGATAAAGCATCAAACTTTGATAAACTTAAAAAATTAGGTTACGAATTAATTGAGCTTGATGCAAATGGAAATAAGGTTAACTAAAATTAATTTTATTACTTACAACTATTAACATAAATTAAATGAATATAGGAATTGTTTGTTACCCAACCTTTGGTGGTAGCGGTGTTGTGGCAACCGAGTTAGGCATTGCTTTGGCAGATAAAGGGCATTTTAAAATTAATTTAATAAATGATTAGAATTAAAAATTTGTTTTAAATTCTCCAATTCATTTGCCCCATCTTTTATAACATACATTTTTTTGCTCTTATCAAATAAAACGAAAAATGGTAAAGCGTTTAGGTTATACTCTAAGCATAAATTACAATACAATCCATTTGGTAACCAAATAGAATTAAATTTTATTTTTTTATTATAATTTGAACTTTTCCAAACATCTATTTTAGGATCTAATGCTATTGAAATAAAACAAGCCTTTGATGTATCGATTGATTTATAAAAAGTGTTTAAATCATCAATTTCTTTTACGCAAGGGCCACAAGTTGTAGACCAAAAATTTAATAAAATCCATTTATTATTAATATTCTGAGAATTTAAAACAGAATCATTAACAAATAATCCTTCAAACTCAATAAAATCATCTCCAATTTTCGGATATTTTCGCTTACCAATATCAACTTGTACTTGTTTAAACTCGTCGTATATACTTAATTTTGGAGACAACTTATTAAATAGTTTTTGTTTTGAAAATTTAGGTAAATTATAAATTGCTCTAGTATGAGTAAAAAACCACAATGACAAATAGGACTCAGAATTTGCATCAATGTATTTATTAATAACTAATAACTCATCTTCAAAATCATTTTGATTATCAAGTTTTGATGTAATATTTACTAAAGAATCCCACTCGCCAAATTTAATTGTTTCAATTGTTATTAAATCATAATTAATAATTATTTCTTTTTGTAAAACAAATGGCTCAATCCAAATTGAAGTCCACCACTTTTTTTCTCGATCAATGATTAAAATAAGTCTATCAGGAGATTCAATAGATATATTTATAATAGAAGTAGAGTCATTTAGCTTTTTTAGCGAATCAACTTTATTATTAAGCTCATATTTTAATACAATTAAGGAATCGGTAGGCTTTCCAATAGTATTAATTTTTAGCGTTTTTTGTGCAAAAATTAAATTCAAATTTAAACTAATAAGTAACCAAAGCACTTTAAATTTCATTATATAAAAGTATTATAATAAATAAAAAAACGCACTAGAATTACCCAGTGCGTTTTAAGATGTTTTAATGTTCGTTTAATCTAATGCATACAGTTGATTATTAAATGGGATTACATAGTCATAACAACCATTGCCCCCAACTTGACAGCACCATTGCCCAGGTCTACCCGAACCGCCATCTAATCCTGCGCAATTACTGCAGAAAACAATCGTCGAGGCAAAAGTATTGCCATTATCATGAATTAATTGGTTTAACTCTGCCATATTTACTCTAGTTACTATAGGTCTTGTATCTGCGGTTACAACCTTTACAGGCGCTTTAAAAATTGCAGTAAAAACAGATTCTACTAATTTTGGATCACTATAAAATTTAGCAATATTTGGATTTGAAGATTCTGAATCCATTCGTGTTATTCTTCCATTGTGAAAAATAATTACTTCGTAAAGCATTATTTTGTAATCAATATTTAAATTTAATTTATCTAATTCATTCGAATTAAATAGTAATTTACTTAACTCTTGTTTGTTTTTTGGCCCATCATACTTTAGCATATGACTACTGTATGTGTTTTGTGAATAAATTAAATTTGCAAATAAAATCATAAATGCAAAAATGTGTAATGTTCCTTTTTTCATAATAAATAATTTATATAGTTTCTGCCTTATAGCATTATTACAATTTTACACGATAATGTTTATTATTAATGTAAAATAATTCCTCAATTTATCCATTATTTTACATATATTGTGTAAAATTATACGCATATGAAAATTGGAACAAACGTAAAAAAAATCAGAGAGTTGAAAAATATTTCTAGACAGTTTCTTGCCGATAATGTTGGTATATCATTAAAAACTTATAGTAATATTGAAAATAACTTAACGAGTCCAGATATTGATACTCTTGAAAAAATTGCTGAAACTGTAAATGTTTCATTGTATAAACTATTAAATTTTGACGAGAAAATTGTATTAAATAATCACGGAAAGCATGTTGAGAATTTCGGAAATAATTTTCATCGATACGGAATCAGTGATCAGGAAAAGGATCTGTATAATAGTTTATTATCATCGAAAGATGAGCAAATAAAACAATTAAATGATACAGTAGAGTTTCTTAAAAAAAATCAAAAATAGTTAAGTACATTTAATTAAAATATGAATATAGGAATTGTTTGTTACCCAACCTTTGGTGGTAGCGGTGTTGTGGCAACCGAGTTAGGCATTGCTTTGGCAGATAAAGGGCATAAAGTACATTTTATAACTTACTCGCAGCCATTTAGATTAAATCAGTTTAACGAAAACTTATTTTATCACGAAGTAAGTGTAAACGATTATCCCTTGTTTGAATACCAGCCCTACGAAAGTGTACTTGCAAGCAAAATTGTTGATGTTGCTATTTACGAAAGATTAGATGTTTTACATGTGCACTATGCCATACCACATGCATCGGTAGCGTATTTAGCACAACAAATTTTAAAATCGCGTAACATAAAGTTGCCTTATATAACAACATTGCATGGTACCGATATTACTTTAGTTGGGCAAGACCCCTCGTTTGAACCCGTAATTTTTTTCTCGTTAAATAATAGCAATGCCATTACATCTGTATCAGAAAGTTTGCGAAAGGATACGCTTAAAACATTTAAAATTGCAAATGATATTAAAGTAATTCCAAATTTTATTAAAATAGAAGATTACGAAAAAAACATTGAAACCTGCACTCGTAAAAATTTTGCAAAACCAGATGAAAAAATATTAATACACATTTCTAATTTTAGAAAAGTAAAACGAGTTGAAGATGTGTTACGTGTGTTTGACATTGTGCGAAAAGAAATACCAAGTAAATTAATTTTGGTTGGCGATGGCCCCGAAAGACCCGCAATAGATAAACTATGCCGTGAGTTAGATACGTGTAGCGATATTATATCGGTTGGGAAAATTGCAAACCCAAGAGAAATTTTAGCTATTGCCGATGTGTTTTTGTTACCATCGGAAACCGAAAGCTTTGGCTTAGCAGCACTAGAGGCTATGGCAATGAAAATACCAGTAATATCGAGCAATACTGGCGGTATACCCGAGTTAAATATAAACGGTAAAACAGGCTATATGAGTAAAGTTGGCGATTATAAAGACATGGCTAAAAACACCATTTCGCTTTTAAGCGACGATAAAAAATTACTACAATTTAAAAACAATGCCTTTGAACAAGCTAAACAGTTTGACATTAATATTATTTTACCCGCATACGAAAAATTATATGACGATGTAATTAAAAAAGGAATTTAACAATTAGTATTATTAAGTCGACTATAAATAGCAATTCAAATTTTTATATTTCAAAATATAATAACGACTTTGTAGTTAGATTACTAGATGATAATGTTGAACATGAAATTATTGATAATAACAAAGAAAAAATTTGTTTTATAAACTACGATCATAAAAATAAATTAGAAAAATTTAAATCAAAAACAAACAACCCCTTACAATTTCCTAATAAAATTATAATTGATGTTTTTAAAAAAAACAAAACAACTAATATTTCGAGTTTACTACCTTTAGTATCGCAAAAAAAAATAATTATAAAACCTACTGTTACAAAAGCGCAATACATTAAAAAAGTAAATGCATTAAAGCAACACATACAGCAAGGTAATATTTACGAAATAAATTATTGCATTACATTTGAGGCTAAAAATAGTTTAATTAATCCTGTTGCTATTTATCAAAAGTTAGATGCGATAAGTAATGCACCATACTCTAGTTTATTAAAATATAAGCATCAGTATATCATCTCATCAAGCCCCGAACTTTATATAAAAAAAGAAAATCAAACGCTTGTTTCAAAACCCATAAAAGGAACTTCAAAACGAGGCCTTACTAAAAATGAAGATGCTATTTTAAAAAACAATTTAGCCGCTAATTTAAAAGAGCGAACAGAAAATGTTATGATTGTTGATGTTGTTCGCAACGATTTTTCGCGCATTGCAAAAAAGGGAACCGTTAATGTTACTAAATTGTTTGATATTGAAACGTACAAACAAGTGCATCAAATGGTAAGTACAGTTACGTGTAAGTTAAAAAAAGAAGTCAGTATTAATAATATAATTGATGCGACGTTTCCGATGGCGAGTATGACTGGTGCGCCAAAAATTAGTGCGATGAAGTTGAGCGATGAATTTGAATTTTATAACCGTGGGCCATATTCGGGTTGCCTTGGTATTATTGATAAAAAAAGCAATTTTGAATTAAGTGTTTTGATACGAAGTATTTTTTATGATGAGAAAAAAAAATATGTGAGTTTTTCGGTTGGTAGTGCTATAACAGCTATGTGTAATGCAAGTGATGAGTACGACGAATGTTTATTAAAAGCTAAAGCAATGATGCAGGTTTTAGAAAGTTAATGGTATAATTTATTTATAAATCAGTTTCATCATTTCTTCATCTTTTTTATAAAAATCTAAATATAATTTAAGCCCATTACTATCGGCATGGGCCGTGTAATATCGAATGTAAATAGGCAATGTCTTTTTCAAATTTATTTTTCGTTGCTGTGTGGCTTTAAAATATAATTGCAAGCTATCATTAGTGTAATGTAAACTATCATCACGTATTAAAAAATTGGCAAGTTCTGTAAATTTTTCTAACCTTATGCAACCATGGCTTTGTGCCCGCGAGCTTGTTTTAAAATAGCGTTTACTATTTGTATCGTGTAAATATACGCCATAAGGGTTATAAAAATTAAATTTAACTATACCTAAACTGTTTTCTTGCCCTATGCGTTGCCTAAATTTTACGGGTAAGTACTCTTTAGTGTATTTTTTCCAAGGTAATTTGGTATAATCTACTACTTGATTATTAGCTCCAATTACTTCAAAATTTTTACGCCGAATATAGCTAGTGTCTTTTTGTATGGCTGGTAAAATTTCTTTCCAAGCAATTGAATATGGCGCGTTCCAATATGGATAGATGAGCATGTGATCTATTTTACTTTTTAATATTGGCGTTGGCGTTTCGGGTTTGCCACATACCACTGCCGATTGCATAACAACTGTATCTTTTTCAAAAACTATTAAATTAAAAGATGGAATATTTACAAACGCATATTGTTTTGGCATTGTTAACTCCCAACGCCAGCGCTCCATAGCCATACTAATTTGTTTAATTATTTTTTGCCTATTATATGTTAATGCTTGTTGCGTGTATTTACCAAGTTTTCCATCGGGTTGTATAAACCATTTTTTTTGTAATTTATTGTATGCCTTTGCTAAATTAATGCTATCGTTGGTTGATAGTGTTGAATCGTAACAATTTTGTTTTATTAAATTTAAAATTATTAACTGTTGTTTTTTAATTGAGTCTGTTTCGGTTATAAATGGAATAGAATCGAATTGATATAACGTTTTGTCGTTTAAAATAATTGCTAAATGCTGTTTAAGCATTTTGTAATTATAAAATTTTGGTTCAAGCGAATCTAATGTTTCTTTAATTTTAAAATTGCGATAACCTTCAACTAATAAACTATCCCAATCAATAGGTAACTTATTAAAATTAGTTTGTAATAGTAAACTATCGGCATAAAAACGCCCTTTGTTTAAATGCGCTCCTAATAAATAATAGGCATTACTTAACAAAAAATCGGCATTAACTAAAGCGGTAATATTAATGTTGTTTTTATAAAAAGTTATCGAATCTAAATTATTATTAAGTTGGGTTAAATTATAATTGCTTGGGTTTAGCCCATAATAATTGGCATTACAAATGAGTTTATATAAACTATTGCCTTGTGCATTTAACGTTGTGTTATTAAACCACAATAAGTTAGTTGTGTAGTTTGATTTAAAATACGGGTAACAATTTAATGGTATATCGTTTATTACTAAAATCGTATCGGCCAAATAGGAGCTTACTAAAAATGCAACTTCAGTTTTTATATCTTGTGGTTTTAATACATCAACTAATTTTACTTTAGGTTTAGTTGGTTGGTTGCACGAGGCTATAAAAACAACAAGTAGTATGTATAAAAAAAGCCTCATCTTTAATAAAGATAAGGCTTTGATTTTAATACTATTAATTACTTTTTATTTTTGAACGTTAAATTTCCCTGTTTTTAATGTGTTATCATCTTTATCTAAAACAGAATAAAAATAAATACCTGCTGCAAAATTTGTAGTATTTATACCTAACTTAAAATTATTAAATTTTTGTGTTTCAACTATTTTACCGTTAACATCAAGTATTTGTAAACTTGCTACTTGTGTGTTTTGCGTTGCAAACGTTACAAAGTTTGCAGTTGGGTTAGGATAAACATTAAGCTGTATTGTTAAAGCGTTGTTTTCGTTTACACTAACTATTTCATAATTTTTTAAAATAGTTGCAAATTTTTGAATTTGATTTGTAATTACAGTGGGTGTTCCAGCAGTTTGATTATAATTTAAGGTAAATGTTGAAGCCGAAAATACAGGCACTTTAGAGTCGGTTAACGCATAATAATCATACGTTTCAGATTTTAAATTACCACTTGCAAAGCTTGGTGCCGAAAACGTGTAGGTTTGTATTGTTTGTACGCGCGACGTATTTGAAAACGTGCGAGCAGGAAGCATTAAAGTACCAGTACCATCGTAATTTAAATTACATGAACCACTAAATGAACTAAACGGAAATTGTGAAATTGTACCAGCTGTAGCATCGGTTGATGTTTGATTGTAAATAAAAGGATACAACATAACTTTGGCGGCATCGGTATATTTAAATGTTGCAGCAGTACCATTTACAGAAATATCGAGTGCTATTAAATTTAATTGGGTAAGTTGCGTTTGGGTAAAGCTACTGTTACCGTTAGATGCGACTGTGTTAATATCTGCAGGGCTAAAACCAAGGTTAGTATTTGTAATCATACTAAATACATTTGTAGTTGTTGTTATTGGAATGGCCGAAAAATTCCAAACAACGCTACTACCGCCTGGTTGAATTAAATTTACAAATGCTGTATCGCAATTAAATGTTGTGTATGTAAATGCCGCTACTGGGCTATGGTTAGCTTGCGTAAAAGTTTGAGCTGTTACAGCTAAACAAAATACAGTTGAAAAGGTAAGTAAAAGTTTTTTCATTTTTTCAGTTTAGGTTATTATCAAATTTATTTAAAATTTATGAGCTTACAAACCTAAAAAGCTACAAATTTAAGGGTGTAGTTTTTAATTTCAAAACTCACAATTAAAACACCATTTTACCAGGATTTAAAATTAAATTGGGATCAAATAATTTTTTTATGTTTCGCATTAGTTCTAGTTGATATTGGGGAAACATAATTGACAGATAATCTTTTTGAACTAAACCAATGCCATGCTCGCCACTAATGGTGCCTCCTAATTGTTTGCATAATTCAAAAATTTCGGTTATGCCTTTTGGTAATTCAGTTTCCCAAACCTCGTTACTTAAATTGCCTTTAATAATATTAACGTGCAAATTACCATCGCCAGCGTGGCCATAACATACACTTTTAAAACCATATTTATTACCAATTGCTTTTACACCTTTTAAAAGTGCTGGTAATTCGGCCCTTGGCACAACGGTATCCTCTTCTTTATAAACCGAATTACTTTTAACAGCCTCTCCAACCTTACGTCGAATTTTCCATAACGATGCTTTTTGTTCGGCACTATCTGCCATTAAAATTTCATCGCAACCATGCTCATTCATAATATTACTAATTGTTTCGCAATCGTTAAATAAAACATCTAAATTATTTCCATCAACTTCAACTAATAATAAAGCTTGCCACTCGGGCTTAATTTTAAAATTAACTTCGCCAGCATATTTTATACTCCAATCTATGGCATCGCGTTCCATAAATTCCATAGCACTTGGTGTAATGCCTGCTTTAAAAGTTGCCCCTACTGCCTCACAAGCATTTTCGGCAGATGTAAAAGGCACCAACATTAATAAATTGTGTTTAGGAAGTGGTATTAATTTAAATACAATTTTTGTTATGATGCCTAATGTGCCTTCGCTACCTATCATTAAGTGTGTTAGGTTGTAAGCTGTACTGTATTTTAGGGTGTTTGCGCCTGTCCAAATAACATCACCGTTAGGTAATACCATTTCTAGGTTTAAAACATAATCGCGGGTTGTGCCATATTTTACAGCCTTTGGTCCACCACTACTATGCGCTACATTGCCACCTAAACTGCAACTGCCCCAACTTGCTGGGTCGGGCGGGTAAAACAACCCTACTTTTTTTACCTCTTCTTGAAAAGTATAATTTATAACACCTGGCTCAACAATGGCCTGTAAATTACGTTCATCTATTTTTAAAATATTACAAAAACGTTCCATACTAATTACAATGCCTCCAAAAATTGGTAATGCTGCACCGCTTAAACCTGTGCCCGCACCACGCGCTGTAACTGGTATTTTAAGGGCGTTTGCCAACTTCATAATTTCCGAAATTTGAACAACCGTTTGTGGCTTAACAACAACTTCGGGTTTATAAACTAAATCTTCGGTTTCGTCTTTGCCATATTTTTTTAAGTTATCATCATCTATTAAAACATCAGTTGCATCAACTATGTTTTTTAATTGGGTTATTATACTGGGTGTTATTTTGGCGTAAGTCATTTTAAATTAAGTAGTATTAAAAAAATAAAATTTTAAAATTAATTAGTTGATGTTATTGTATTACAACAACTTACTTTGTTAAATGTATAACAGCCCACTCATCTTTATGGTAATTGTTTTTTACTGTAAAACCTATGGTTGTAGCCAATAAACAAAGCTCATCAACATCTGTTGTAAAAAAACCACTTAATAATAAATTACCATTGCTGTTTAAACAATTAAAATATGAGTGCATATCTTGCTTTAATACATTTTTATTTATGTTAGCTAATATAATATCAAACAAAGGCGTTAAGGGTAGCAAATTAGCATCGCCTTTTTTAAACTCAATGTTGTTGCAATTATTTATACCAGCGTTTTCAATAGAGTTTTCAATACTCCAATCATCAATATCAATACCCAACAATGTTGTTGCGCCTAATAAGCTAGCTAAAATTGCTAATATACCTGTGCCGCAGCCCATATCTAAAACCGATGTGTTTTTAAAATTTAAATTAAACATAGTTTTACTCATTAACCAGGTTGTGTTATGATGCCCGGTACCAAAACTCATTTTAGGGGTAATAACAATGTTGTGTTTTACGCTAAGTACGTTTTCGTGAAAATGAGCCCTAATACAAACTAAATCATCAACCATAACGGGGTTAAAATTTTTTTCCCACTCTTCGTTCCAATTCGTTTTGGGTATTACAGTTCGTGTATAACTAAACGTAAAATCATCAAAGTGTAATGTTTTTATATTCTCTTCATCATCACTATTTAGTTGTATGTAGCCTTCAAAACCTGTTTCGGTTTCATTAAAACTTTCGAACCCAAAATTAGCAATGGTTGCAATTAAAATATCGACACCTGGTTGCGTTGGTGTTACGGTAAATGTATATTGAATATAACTCATAACGTAAAGTTATAAATGAAACGAATAACCTAATACACTTACTATCGTTTTTTATGAAATAATAAATGTTTACTAAAACAAAAAGCCATTCACATTTAAGTAAATGGCTTTTATAAAATTAAATTTTAATTATTTACTTAACGAGCAAGTTTTAACATTTGCACCACCAGTACCAAAAGTTGATGTACCAGAAGTACAATGAGCTTGGGCAGATGATTTTGAGGTTTTCATTTTTGTAACATCGGTACCACCTCCAGTATATGAACAAGTACAAGTATAATCTTTTTTGCAAGATGCAAACGAAACAGCTACAAATGCGATAGCAATTAAAGTTATTTTTTTCATTTTATGAATTTTTTTAAGTTATTATTTTAATTTACAATCATTTGTTGTAGTAACAGTACTACCAGATTGAGTAGTTTCAGTTTTAATACAAGTACGTTTTGCAGTACCTTTTGATACTTTTTTAATTGTTACTTCTGATGAGCTTGTTGAAGTTACACCAGATGTTGCAGGAGCAGTAGTTGTATTTGTACAAGCACAAACTCTATCTTTTTTACAAGATGTTGTTGTAGCAAGTGCAACTATAGATAACATTACGAATATTTTTTTCATTTTAATAAATTTTAATAATTAATTATTTTAAAGTACAAGATGTTTCAATCAAATCTACAGTAGTTTGGGTGTTTCCAGTTGTTGTAGTTATATCTGTATTAACAGATTTTATAGAGGTACACCAAGCTTTTGCAGATTTTTTAGATAATTTAGTTGTAGATGCTTCAGTATACGTAACTGATTGAGATGGATAAGTTGTATTGCCTTGACCATTTGTATTAGTTTCTGTTGAAGTCCAAGTACCTGAACAAGTACAAGTTCTAGCTTTTTTGCAAGATGCAAGGCTTAATGATAAAGCTGCAACTGCTAATAAAGTAATTTTTTTCATTTTAAATTATTTTTAGTTTATATTATCGTAAAAATACAACTATTATTCAAATTTCAACTACCTATAATTGGGTATTTAATATTAGTTAAAATTTAGATTCTTTCTAATTATCGATAATATCCATACATTTATGGATATGAATCGCATTTTAATCGTACTACCTGTAATATGCTTTAATATGTTGTTTGCACAAAACATCGATTTAAAATTATTACATAACTTAAATAAAAATGAGCATCCAAAATGGGATAATGCTATGATGCTAACATCGCATTCTATTTATCCTACAATTATAATTGCGCCAACATCGTTGTTTTTAATTGGCTATTTTAAACACGATAAATTAATGATGCGTAACGGCATTAAAACTAGTGTTGCAATTGGTAGTACTATTTTAATTACTACTGGTTTAAAATTAGTTATAAACCGCAACCGACCATTTATACAATACCCAAACGATGTTATTAAAAGAGCTAATGTAGGGCCATATTCATTTCCATCGGGGCACACTGCATCGGCATTTGCAACGGCAACGGCATTAACGTTAGCCACAAAAAAATGGTATGTTGCTGTGCCAAGTTATTTATATGCGTGTAGCGTTGGCTATTCGCGATTGCGGCTTGGTGTTCATTTTCCTACTGATGTGCTAGGCGGTATGGTTGTTGGCATTGGCTCATCATTGCTTGTTTGGCAAATTGATAATTGGTTAAATAAATCGCACTAATAATAAAATAGTTCACGCAAATACAAAAATTAGGGCATTTCGAACTCAAGCACCAAATTCTATAATTACTGTAATCGCCCGACACGCGGGCAATTTTGGTATAATAAAAAAAGAACTTAGCTTTTTTATGAGCGTCAGTCTCTTTTAGCGGGCTCCCTTTGCCAACGTATAAACCTGAAATATGGTAAAAATGCTCCTAATCAGCCTACTGCAAAAAAAAAGGGGAGGCTCGGTTCGGTTTACGTAGGACTTAATAAAAATTTACGAGTTTAGCCGGAATTATAAGGGCGAAATAACGAAAATCCGTAGACAGGCGGCTACTAAGCCGAAACAGGAATAAATAATCCACAAAAGGCATGTTTTAGCCCTTTTTGGCTTATTTAGTTTATTAAAAAAAGCCTTAGTATAGGTACACTAAGGCTTTTAAAAAATACAATATTACAATATGTTGCAAATTTTTAAACTAATTTAGAAACTTAAGTATTAAAATTATTTACTTACAACCACTTTATTACTAATTACCCCCAAACTATCAGTAACTAATAAGCAAGTATAAATACCGTTAGCTAAGTTTTTTGCATCAATGGTAAATGTGTGCTCGCCTGCATTAAGTTTTTCGTTATTTAAAGTCATTACTAATTCGCCAACCATATTGTATAATTCAATTTTACAATATGTTTCGTTTTCCAATGTTAAATTAACTGTAGATAAATTACTAAACGGATTAGGGAAATTTTGATGTAACGTTATGCCTCTTATGTTTTTTATATTTTTATTTAAACCTGTTGTTACTAAAGGCATAGGTTGTTGTTGTGTTACACAATGCACCATGCCGCCATTACCATATAAATTTCTAACATCAATGCCAACTACTGTTCTGCCTGGGTATAAGCCAGCAATAATTGCATTTGCAACGGCATCGTTTGGGTCGTTATAATTTGGAACTAATATTCTATTATTAGCTACGTAATAATTTGCATAACTACCTTTGTATCCTAAACTTGTTCCATTAGTTTTTAAAACATCGTTTGCCGTAATTGGTATGTATACTTTTGTATAAACAACATTAGATGTGTTACTTGCTGCATATAGTGTATTAATATCGCTTTGAGGAACTCCCCAATACAATAAATCGGCTTGGTTCATTGTTACTAATTTATTGCCTGGTGCAAATTTTGCAAATCCATCAATATGTGCATCTGTAATATCATCTGTGCTAAACCAACCATCTAACCAAATAAATTTTGTAGCACCAATGTATTGTGTAAATATTGCTTCGGCTTGTGCTTGTGTTTTCCCTAAATTTCTAATTGATAAAACACCCGTTGGCGTTGTTGGGTTTGCCTGACTTAAAATTGCGGACTTTGTTGCCAAAAATGTTCCAGCACCATCTAATTCCCACGAGCCACCCTCAACCGTTAACACATTATTTAAATTAATTAATGGTATGCCCGATGCCGCACTTGCAACGGCTGGCACTAAATTATCTTTAGCGAAATTGTAATCGCCTCCCCAACCATTAAACCCCCAATCTTGCAACACCAATGCTCCCGAAGCGTTACGCGTAAAAACCCCAAAGTTATCTCTGGCCCAAACATCATTTGTTTGCGATAAGTGAAATGTTATGTTAGTAGTTGGCACACTAGCAGCACTTAATAAATTTAAAATTTGTGTTTTATGTGTTGCGTCATAATGTATAATATGAACTTTTTCGTTTACCCTAAGTGCATTAGCCATAGCAACCCAAGTTGCATTATTTTCTGTCATAAAACTATTACCATATTCGTGCCCGTGAGGCCATTGTAACCAAGTTCCTTCGTGTGTTTCGGTTTCATCAGGAAAAGTATAGGTTTGTGAAGACACACTTGAATACGATATTAAGATGCTTGCTAATAAAATAATTTTTAAAGATTTCATTTTGTAAGGGTTTAATTGATTTATACATCAAAGTTAATTTACAATAATTAAGGGCTCAAATTATTTCTCTTAAACAACTTGTTTTGGGTACAGAAAACACTACCCTATTTGCTTACCTAATTTTAAAATCAGTTCGGCTTTATTAAATTTACTTATTGCAATTTTATGTAAACCAATAACAGCTTGGTTTCCATCAATTACAGTAACTTTATTAACATTAACAATAAACGAGCGGTGGCACCTGTAAAATAAAGTTGTTGGTATTTCGTTTTCAATTGCCGATAATGAAAATAAGGTTGTGTAATTTTTTTCGGCAGTAACAATTTTAATGTATTTATGTAAGGCTTCTATATATAAAATATCGGCTAACTGTATTTTAATTATTTGATGGCTAGATTTTATTACAATAGAAGTGCTTTCTATTTTTGCAACCGATTTTTCTGATAAATCGTTTTCTACATTTAAAATTTCAACAACTTTATTTACTGCTTTTTCAAACCGTTCAAATGTAATAGGCTTTAATAAATAATCTACTACATTTAAATCAAAACCATCTAATGCAAACTCCGAATAAGCAGTTGTAAATATAACTTTTGGGGGATTTTGCAATGCTTTTAAAAAATCAATGCCCGATAGCTTTGGCATTTGTATATCTAAAAATAATATATCAACAGTGTGTAGTTTTAAATATTCACTTGCATCTATTGCCGAACTAAATATTTTAACTACCTCAATAGTTAAAAACTGTTGTAAATGTGTTTGTATGAGTTGGCGCGCTAATGCTTCGTCATCAATTATTAAACATTTGTACGTTTTTTTAGCTTGCATTTAAAAGTAAGTTAGCAGTAAATGTATTATTTAAACTTGTTATAACAAGTTCGTGTTTTTTGCCGTATAAATTATTTAATTGTGCTTTAATGTTTTTTAAACCAATACCATTAGTTATATTTTTTGGTTCAAATGAGTTACTCATATTAAAAATAATTTTATTGTCAATTATTAAAAATTCAATTGTAATAAATCCTGTTTCTACCTCAACAATATTGCCGTGCTTAAATGCGTTTTCTATTAAGGTAATAAATAATAATGGTGGCACTTTAATGGTAGATGTATTACCTGTTACTTTAAAATTTATATTATTCATTCCAGGTATCAACCTGTATTTTTGTAGTTGTATGTATTTGTTTATTACCTCAATTTCCGAATCTAAAAAAACAAATTCTTTATTGCCTTCATAAATAAAATAGCGTAATATATCGGATAATACCGAAAGCATTTTTGGAGCGTTATCATTTTTTAATAGCGTTAATGTATAAATATTATTAAGTGTATTAAATAAAAAATGTGGGCTAATTTGCGATTTTAATAACATCATTTCCGATTGCAATTTTTCGTTTTCGAGCTGTAATCTTTTTTGTTTTTCTTGTTCAAACTTATTAAAATACCACACAAAGTAGGATATAACAATGAATAGCGAATTGTTTAATAAAAACGAAGTAATTGCACGTAAAAAATTAGATGAAAGTAAGCCATCATTTAATTCTGAAATAAAAACTATTGAAAAACAAACAAAAAACAAAAACGTTAAACCAACAGCATATAGTAATTTGCCTTTTTTTTGCAAAACTATGGGTAATAAAAAAAACAGGTTCACATAAAACTCAATAGCGTAAATCGTTGTTTCAAAAAGCGTGTAAACTATTGCAAGTTTTAAATCATATATATCAATAATATAATCAAAAACATATAAGGCAATAAATACCCAAAAAAGTATGTGAAATTTAATTTTTTTCATTTGTTACTAAATTGCAAAATAAAACTATCTAAATCAATTTTTATCTCTCAAAATACTATTTTTGGGTACCAATATTTAGAGTAAATAAAAATAAACGCATGAAATTTAAAATGGTTTGGTTTAAATAATTAAAATTTAAAATGTATTACTAACTTTAAAAGTGGTAAAATATGGTGTGTAATATTGTTTTAATAAGTAGGTATAACACAAGTGTATTTAAAATAAAAAAATGAATATTAAAGATTTAAATATTGACAATACGTGGGCTCTTTTTTTGGATAGAGACGGGGTGATAAATAAAAAATTAGATAATGATTACGTAAAACATAGCACCGAGTTTGAATTTATTGATGGCTCGTTAAATGCCTTGCGTATTTTAAGCAGTTTATTTAAAACAATTGTGGTGGTTACAAACCAACAGTGCATTGGTAAAAAAATAATTTATCCCGAAGATTTAGATTTAATTCATAAAAATATGTTATACGAAATAACATTTATGAAAGGCCGTATTGATAAAGTTTATTACTCGCCTTATTTAGCAGCCGAAAATCATCCTACCAGAAAACCTAATATTGGCATGGCGTTACAAGCTAAACAAGATTTTGGAACTATTGATTTTAATAAATCTATTATAATTGGTGATAGTTTAAGTGATATGGAATTTGGCCGCAATGCAAAAATGAAAACAGTATACATTAGTGATATTGAAAAAAAAGATGAGCGTATTGATTTTAACTTCAAATCGCTTATATATTTTGCGCACAAATTGTCAATATAACTAACTATGTTTAAAATATCTATCATAACAATTACTTACAACAGTGCTAAAACAATCGAAACTACAATACAATCGGTTATTAATCAAACATACAGAAACATTGAGTATATAATTATAGATGGTAACTCAACTGATGGTACTTTAAAAATAATTGATTTATACAAAAACAATATTTCAAAAATAATTTCAGAAAAAGATAATGGCTTGTACGATGCTTTAAATAAAGGTATTGCACTAGCAACTGGTAATGTAATTGGCATTATACATAGTGATGATTTTTACACAAACAACAATGTTATACAGCAAGTAGTTACTAAATTTATTGATACAGATGCGGATGGCATTTATGCCGATTTATTTTATGTTGATAAAGATGATACTGATAAAATTTTTAGAAAATGGAAATCGGGTAACTACACACACGGTCAGTTTTTAAATGGTTGGATGCCGCCCCACCCAACATTTTTTGTTAAACGCAACATTTACGAAAAACTTGGTGCATTTAATTTGTCACTAAAATCGGCAGCCGATTATGAACTCATGTTGCGATTTATTCATAAGCACAAAATTAAACTAACTTATTTACCCGAATTTATAATTAAAATGAGGGTGGGTGGCAAAAGTAACGCTTCGGTAAAAAATCGTATTCGTGCTAATAATGAAGATAAAAAAGCTTGGGCTATTAATGGTTTAAAACCTAAATTTTACACACTTTATTTAAAACCATTACGCAAAATAATTCAGCTATTTAAAAAATAGCTACAATTAATTTACTTTTGACGTTAACGCTTTATCAATGCGTGTGGTAATAATAGTAGCTAATTGCGAAAAATAATTAGCTGTAATTTTAGTTGTGCTATTAACATTTACAGGTAAATCAACCTCAGCTATGCCCGAATTAATTTCCTTCGCATCAACAGTATAAACGGTGTAGTGTATAATAATTTTACGATTTAAATTAGCGTTAAAATCGGCAGGTGAGCCGTTTAAAGCTTTTATATCTAACTCATTAATAAATAAAAACAAATCGGTTTTATACTTATTGTGTAAGTATGGTACTAACGTTGCATTTTTTAATTTAGCATTCATAAAACGTTCATCACTAGTACTTTCTACCGTTACTTGTCCTTTATTAATTGTTTTAGTGTCTTTTTCTTTTAAAGGAGCTTTGTAGTTATCTTGATTAGGTGTTTTTTGGTATTGATACGTTAAATACTGATAAATATCAGCTAAATCTTTTTTGGTTTTTAGGGTATCATCTAGTAAATCAATTACATTAAATTTTAGTTTTAATTTTTTATAAAGTTGCTCATTAACACCATCGCGCATAGTTGCTTTAATTTGCTTGGCATTAAGTTTAGTTTCTTTATTAATAAGATGATCGATTTCACTTAAATACATTCTGTTTTCAAATGGCACAATCATAACACTGTGTTTTTTTAAAACTGGTCTAGTTACTGCGTTTTCAGGGTTTGTATTAATGGTTTTATCTTGTGCATTTACTTTAATGTTTAACACTAAAAAAAATGCAATTATCAAATTTGGAAATAATTTATTTAAGAATAATAACGCATTGCTATTTTTCATTTTACAATTTTTAATTGTTATGATTTAACCTTAACTAAAGTTGGTTAAAATTTATTTAAAAAAATGTAAAAAATCGTTAAGATTTGCATACAACATTAAAAACAATAAAAAGCCCATGCCTAAATATTGTGCGTAAGTTAAAACCTTTACGCTAGGTGCGCGGCGCGTAATCATTTCATACAATGTAAACACAACATGGCCACCATCTAAAGCTGGTATTGGTAACAAATTCATAAAAGCTAGCACAATAGATAAAAAAGCTGTACGGTTCCAAAAATCTTCCCATATCCATTTATCTCCAAACATTTTACTCATAGATTTAAAACCGCCTAAGTGTTTGTAAGCACCTGTTTCGGGCGATAGTATCATTTTAAATTGCCTAACATAAGAGCCTAATACATCAAATGTTTTGCTAACGCCAGCAGGCAATGCCGCAAATAAACCATATTTATTTCTTTCGAAAGAAATGGCTCCGTATTTTTCTAAATCATCTACTTTAGTTAAACCAAAATGTGCCTCAAGCTTGCCTTCGTTAGATACTTTAACAGGAACGTTAATTGACTTATCGTTACGTAAAATTGTTAAATTAATTGTTTGATTGGTTAAGTTTTTTAAATGTGATGATAATTCATCTTGATAAGTAATTTTAATAGAATCATTAATACCAACAACAACATCTCTTTCAATTAAATTTGCATTTTTATTTATTGAGCTATCGGCAAACTCAACAAAAATTGAAGGGCTACGTAAACTAACAAAGGCAATTTTTTCGCTACGCGATATTTTATCAATTAAATCTTTTGGTAATTGTATATCAACTATTTTTCCTTCGCGCTCTAGTTGCACTGTTTTTCCTAATATAACATCAATACGCAAATCGTTAAAATATTTAACTGGTTTGCCATCAACACTTTTAATTTTATCTCCAGTCTTAAATCCCATCGCTAAGCCAAGCGAATCGTGGCACTCAATACCATCTTTTAAGCTCGTCATTGGTACTTTTTCTTCGCCCCAAGTATATAAAATACCTGCATATATTATAAATGCTAATAGTACATTAACTATAATACCACCTAACATTACAATTAATCGTTGCCATGCTGGGTGTGCTCTAAATTCCCAAGGTTCGGCAGGTTTGTTCATTTGTTCAGTATCCAAACTCTCGTCTATCATGCCAGCAATTTGCACATAACCACCCATCGGAAACCAACCTATACCATATTCGGTGTCGCCAATTTTCTTTTTAAATAAACTAAAATTTAATACACCAGGCAATGGAAATAAAAAATCGAAAAACATATAAAATTTATCTACTCTAATTTTAAATGCCCGTGCTGCAATAAAATGTCCAAATTCGTGCAATAAAATTAATAATCCTAAGCTTGTAATAAATTGTGCAATGTTTATAAAAGTTCCCATTATTTATGTAATATTTTTTTAATTTTTAAACTAGTATTTTTTATTTAGATAATAATTCTTTGGTCATAATTCTTGTTTCTTTATCGCATTGTATATAGTCTTCAATGCTTGGTGTTTTTATGTAAGGCATTTTTTCAAGTGCATTCGCTATTACATCAGTCATTTGTAAAAAACCAACTTTATCATTTAAAAATGCTTCTACAACAACTTCGTTAGCTGCGTTTAATACGCAAGGCATGTTCCCTCCTTTATTCATAGCACTAAAAGCCAAACCTAAATTACCAAACGTATTTAAATCTGGTTTTTCAAATGTTAATTGCGGGTACTTTAAAAAATCAAACCGAGTAAACGATGATTTAATTCGGTTTGGATACGTAAATGCATACTGTATGGGCAACTTCATGTCAGGTAAGCCCATTTGCGCTTTCATACTCCCATCATTAAATTGCACAATGCTATGTACAATGCTTTGCGGGTGCACGATTACATCTATTTGATTGGGCTTTAAATTAAATAACCATTTTGCTTCAATTACTTCTAGCCCTTTATTCATAAGGCTTGCCGAATCTATTGTAATTTTAGCTCCCATTACCCAATTTGGGTGTTTTAAGGCTTGTGCCTTGGTAACATTAGCTAAAAAAGTTCTGTCTTTGCCTCTAAAAGGGCCGCCACTGGCTGTTAAATATATTTTTTCAATTGGATTATCAAACTCACCAACTAAACATTGAAAAATTGCCGAATGTTCAGAATCTACTGGGTAAAGATTTACTGCGTTATCAAAAGCTAATTTTGTAATTATATCTCCAGCAACAACAAGGGTTTCTTTATTTGCTAATGCAACTACTTTTTTATGTTTAATGGCATTAATTGTACTTGCTAAACCTGCATAACCAACAATAGCTGCTAATACTATATCTACGGTTTCCATTTCCACAATTTGCTCAACCGATTTTAGGCCGGCAAATACTTTAACATCGTGTGTAAATAAGGCATCTTTTACTTGTAGGTATTTGCTTTCATCGGCAATTACAACTGCATTGGGCTTAAACTCAATGGCTTGTTGTATTAACAAATCGGCATTGCTATTTGCAACTAAAACTTCAACTTCAAATTCGTGTGGGTTATCTAAAATAACCTCTAAGGCTTGTGTTCCAATACTACCCGTACTACCTAATATGGCAATACGCTTTGGTTGTTTTTGTTTATTTGTTGTGCTATTCATTAAGGTGGTAAAAGTGCCTATAATTTAACGATTTAAAAAATATATATTAATTTTTAAATGAACATTAAGCGTTCCAAATTTCCCATGCTTTATCGGCTTGTAATTTTAACATGTTTAAGCCGTTAATTGTAATCGCGCCTCTATCTTTTCCTTGCTTTAAAAATAAAGTTTCTTCGGGGTTATAAATTAAATCAAACAACAAATGTTCTGTCGTTAAATAATTATACGGAATATTGGGAAGTAAATTTACATTTGGAAAAATACCTAATGGCGTGCAATTAACAATTAATTTAAATGCATTAAAAACATGTTCATTTAACTCGTTATAATTAAAAAAATTAAATGCTGGTTTATCATTTCTAGTTACAAAATAAACATCAACACCAATGTTTTTTAGTGCGTATTGCACTGCCTTTGCACCGCCCCCAGTGCCTAAAATTAATGCCTTTTGATGCATTGGCTCTAAAAAAGGTTTTATGCTTTGTGCAAAGCCATAATAATCGGTATTGTAACCTACTAAATATGGTTTGTTATGTTGTTGTGTTATTTTTATGCAATTTACAGCGCCAATTTGTTTGGCTGTAATATCTAACTCGTTTAAAAATGGGATAACAAGTTCTTTAAATGGTTTAGTTATGTTTAACCCAACTAAATTATTTAAAGTTATAATTTCAAGTAACGAATTTAAATTTTGTAAATCAAAGTTCGTATAAGTAAAGTTTGATTTATTTTCGAGAATAAATTTTTTCTCAAAATATGATTTAGAAAAAGAATGTGAAATTGACTGGCCAATTAATCCAAAATTCATCATTACTCTCTTTCGTCGGTTATTTGATCGGCTTTAAAACCTTTGGTATCAAAAACAAAAACAGCATCAGCAATCTCAATATTTGGCTTCAACGATTTTATATCGTAAGATTGGGTTGTGCCATCTTTCATTAGCATTGTTATTTTAGCAACTTGTTTTTTAGGTTTATTTACATACAATTTTATGGTATGAAATTTCTTTTTTTCGGGTTTAACCGAAGGAAATAAATTAATTAACTGACAAATTGTAGTTCCAATTTTTTCATCTTTTTCATATTTATATTTAAAGCCAGTTTCATATAAAGTAAATATTTTTGCCGGGTTTAGTTGCTCTTCGTTAGTTGCATCAAACGATTTAATTGTAACCTCGTTGGCATCTTTATTATGTGCCCAAATAGTTTTACCATCACAAACAATTGTGTTACCTGGTATTTCTAATTTAAATTTAGCACCTTTAACTAAAACTTTACCTGTCTGTTTTTCGGTTTGTTTTTTTTCTTTATTTAAAATTGTAAACACATACTCCGATGTAATTGTTTTGTAAGCCTTAGTTGTTTTACTTAATTCATCAAGTGTTGCTTTTGCTTTAGCGTCTTGATCTTGAGAAAAAGCAATTTTATTTACGAAAATTAACGTTATTAAAAGTAATGCTATTGTTTTCATTTATTTAAATTATAATGATAAATATTACAAACCTGTAGTTCAATGTATATGCCAAACACGCGAGCAAAAGTATATAAAAAGATTTTAAGTGTTAACAAATGCAAAAACTAATTTAAAAAAAGATTGATATTTTATTGAAAAAAATTTGCGAATACTAAAAATAACTGTAAATTTGCATCCTCAAATCGAAAGAATTGATGTTGGTCCGGTAGTTCAGTTGGTTAGAATGCCGCCCTGTCACGGCGGAGGTCGCGGGTTCGAGTCCCGTCCGGACCGCAAAAAGCTCCTAGAGTCATTGATTCTAGGGGCTTTTGCTTTTTAGGTTAAACATGCCTTTCTGTTCATAACTTTCCCCTATTTAGCCCTTTAAACGCCCAAAAGAGCCCCGCAATACCTTATCCATACCTATGGTATGGATTATCTATATGCAAACCGCATAAAAAACACTCAAATTCTTTCAAATCGTATTGATTTGATGCAATCGCATCTATACTGATTATTAATACTTTAGCTTGATTTACTTTTGTATTGTCAAACGATTTCTATTCGCGATAAGAATGAAATTTGACCATTTTGAAGACTGACTGCGCAGCAGTTGACAAGGTGCCAAATCAATAGACCTCTTTCATAATTGATAATGGTAAATTCCAGCTATTAAATTTAGTCTTAATGTAAATCGTTTTCTTCTATTTCTATACTTCTCGGCAAGTATTCTAAATGTTTTTATTGACCTTATCACATTTTCGACTGTAACTCTGCTTGATGAAATTTGTTGATTGTTTTTTTTATCCTCTTCAGTTAATGTGAGACAGTATTTATTTATAAGTTCATCATGGATAAATGAAAAATCTATTAAGTCATTAATCTTTCTAAGAAGGTTGTCCTTAGGAACTATCAATTCATACAAAGAGCTGTATTCGCTGAATTGTATTTTTTCTTGTAAAACGAGCATCTGTGTTAGCTTTTAACGCAACCACAAGATTAAAATAAAAGGAGTAGAATCTTTTGATTTCTACTCCTTTTATTAACAGTTAAGTTTTAAGGACTTTTTCAGTGCCCTCTTTCATAACTTACCCCTTATTTTTTTATATCGAACAATAAATATTTAAAACTCAAATAATGATTAATTGCTTTGTAAAAAGTAATTAATCAAATTAAAAAAACTATTACCCAATGGCTTCATCCAAATTAGGTAACTTACCAAAACGCGCCAACGCTTTTATGTGCGAGTTAAAGGCATCCATAAAGCTATCGTTTTCTAAGTAAGGTACGCCAAACTCGTTAGCTGTATCTTGCACAATTTTTGAAATTTGAGGATAATGAACGTGGCAAATATTTGGAAACAAATGATGTTCGACCTGATAATTTAACCCACCAACATACCAAGATATTAATTTATTGTTTCGCGAAAAATTAACTGTTGTATTCATTTGATGCACTGCCCAATTGTTTTCAATGGTATGGTTTTCGTCGGGCAAAGGGTGCGATGTTCCCTCAACAGTATGCGCTAACTGAAAAATTACGGTTAACATTGTACCTGCAATAACGTGCATAATTAAAAAACCTATTAGTGCTTTTGTAAATGCAATTTTAAAAAACAAGGTTGGCATTACTAAAAATAAAAACAAATAAGTGCCTTTAATTAAAATTAATTTAATCCAAAGCTTTATATTTTCGGTTTTAGTTTGTGTATTTAAGCCTTCCTTAGTATAACGGGCTAATTGTAAAAAATCTTTTAATACAGCCCAATAAATAGTAACAATACTATAAAAAGCAAAAGCATATACTACCTGAAATTTATGATACCATTTTGCTTGCGAATGCGGCGTTAATTTTAAAATTAATTTATCATCAATATCGTCATCGTAATCAGTAATATTTGTATAGGTGTGATGTAACACATTGTGTTGTATTTTCCAATTAAAAACCGAGCCTCCAGCTAAATTTAAGGTTAAACCTAGCCAATAATTTACTTTTTGGCTAGATGAATAAGCGCCGTGATTAGCATCGTGCATAATACTCATACCAATACCAGCCATGGCAAAGCCCATAATTACCCATATTAAAATAGTATAGTTTTTTGATGGGTTAACTGTTAAAAAAATAATAAACGGAATAAGGTAAGCTAACAATAACGTAATAGTTTTAATAACCATTGTTGCGTTGTAGTTACGCGAAATTTTATTTTCTTTAAAATAGCCATCAACTCGTTTGCGTAAAGTAGCAAAAAACAAAGCTTTATCTTTGTTGGTATCTATAAATCTAATTGCTTTAAATTTCATTTTGATAGTTTAAAAAGTTAACAAAGCTAGTTAAAAATAGCCTTAAAATAAGTAATATTTAATAACTTTGTGGTTATTAACAATGCACAAAAATATGCACCTATTGGCGTATTCGATTCGGGATACGGTGGCTTAACTGTGTTTAAAGAGTTGGTAAACGCACTTCCCCAGCACGATTTTTTATACTTAGGCGATAATGCCCGTGCTCCTTACGGCTCACGCAGTTACGAATCGGTTTACGAATATACCTTACAAAGTGTTAAGCATTTGTTTAATAACGGTTGCGAGTTAGTAATATTAGCTTGTAACACCGCATCGGCAAAAGCCTTACGAACCATACAACAAATTGATTTACCTAAAATTGATTCGCAAAAAAGAGTTTTAGGTGTAATTAGGCCTACCGCAGAGGTGGTTGGTAACTTCACAAAAACTGGTAGCGTTGGTGTTTTAGCAACTACGGGTACAGTAAATTCGCTTTCGTATGTTTTAGAAATTGAAAAACTTTTCCCGAAATTAAAAGTACATCAACAAGCTTGCCCAATGTGGGTACCGTTAATAGAAAACAATGAATTTGATAATGAAGGGGCGCATTATTTTGTACAAAAATACTTAACCCAATTATTTAATCAATCGCAAAATATTGATACCATTATTTTAGGTTGCACGCACTACCCTATTTTAGGTCCATTAATACAAAAACACTTACCTCAAAATGTAAAATTATTAACGCAAGGTAAACTAGTATCTGATAGTTTAAGTACATATTTAAAACGCCATGTTGAGTTAAATAATAAGCTATCTAAACAAGCAACAATTAATTTTTTAACAACCGATTCGATAGAGTTATTTAACAAAAATGCTTCTTTATTTTTTGGTAAAGATGTTTTTAGTAAACACATTACATTATAACGCAATCACTAAAAAATAAAATTATGATAACCGTTAGTATCAACATAAATGCCTCTATACAAAAAGTATGGACTTATTTTACCGAGCCAAGTCACATTATGCAATGGTACTTTGCTTCGCCCGATTGGCATGCACCTTTTGCCCAAAATGATTTGGTTATTAATGGTAAATTTAAAACAACAATGGCAGCTAAAGATGGCAGCTTTAGTTTTGATTTTTCGGGAGTTTATACAAATGTTGTTTTACATCAAACAATACAAATTACACTTGATGATACTCGAAAACTTAACATTACTTTTTTAGTAAATGATAACGTAGTAACTGTTACAGAAGAGTTTGAACCCGAAACAGAAAATTCAGTTGAACTACAACAAGCTGGCTGGCAAGCTATTTTAAATAACTTTAAAAATTATACCGAAAATAATTAATACTAAAAAATGGCAACAATAAATCCTTATTTAAATTTTAATGGCAATACCGAGCAAGCTTTTAATTTTTATAAATCAGTATTCGGTAACGAATTTATCGAGTTTCAACGCTTTGGAGACACACCTGCTGGCGATAATTTATCCGAAACAGATAAACAAAAAATAATGCACGTTTCGTTACCTATTGGTGCCAACAATCATTTGTATGGAACCGATTTTTTAGAATCGATGGGGCATAAATTGCAAAAAGGCAACAACTGTTCATTATCACTCTCTGTCATTAGTAAACCAGAAGCCGATGAACTGTTTAGTAAATTAAGTATTGGCGGTGTTATTGATATGCCTTTAGCCGATATGTTTTGGGGGGCTTATTTTGGAATGTGTACCGATAAATTTGGTATGCAATGGATGGTAAATTACGATAAAGTTTAAAACAAATAACAGAACTAATTAACTATGGAATTAAAACAATTTCAACAGCATATATTACAGGGTATTCCTAACGAACTACCCCTACAAAAAATTTACGAAAACACCATTAACCATGCGCCAAAACGTAAGGATATTTTAAATGCTGAAGAAAAAAAATTAGCCATTAAAAATGCATTACGTTATTTTGAGCCCAAGCACCATGCTGTTTTAGCACAAGAATTTGCCGATGAATTAATAACACACGGGCGAATTTACATGCATCGTTTTCGCCCCGATTATAAAATTTTTGCTCGCCCTATAAACGACTACCCACACCAATCTTTGCAAGCAGCGGCCATTATGCACATGCTTAGTAATAATTTAGATTATGCAGTAGCACAACATCCGCACGAATTAATTACCTATGGTGGCAACGGAGCCGTGTTTCAAAATTGGGCACAGTATTTATTATGCATGCATTATTTAGCTACGATGACGGATGAACAAACGTTGGTACTTTATAGCGGTCATAGCATGGGTTTATTTCCATCGCATAAAGATGCGCCACGTGTTGTAGTTACTAATGGTATGATGATACCTAATTATAGCAAACCCGATGATTGGGAAAAAATGAATGCTTTAGGTGTAACCCAATACGGACAAATGACTGCTGGTAGCTTTATGTATATTGGGCCACAAGGCATAGTACACGGCACTTGTATTACAGTTATGAATGCTGCACGCAAAATTTCAACATCAGACGATGATATTAAAGGTAAATTATTTATTACCTGTGGCTTAGGTGGTATGAGTGGTGCCCAACCAAAAGCTGCTAAAATAGCAGGTTTAGTATCTGTAACCGCCGAAATAAATGCAAAAGCAGTAAACACACGCCACACACAAGGTTGGGTTGATGAAGTTTTTGATGACTTGAATTTACTATTACCTCGAATTATAGCGGCTCAGCAAAACAAAGAAGCAGTTTCTATTGCCTATCTTGGTAATGTTGTTGATTTATGGGAGCGTTTAGTAAAAGATAATATTAAAGTCGATATCGGTTCAGATCAATCATCACTACATAACCCCTGGGCAGGTGGATACTATCCAACAGGTTTAACTTTAGATGAGAGTAACCAGTTAATGGCCCAAAATCCTGATAAATTTAAAGAAGCCGTTCAGCAAACCTTAGTAAAACACATAAATGCAATAAATACATTACATAAACAAGGCATGTACTTTTTTGATTACGGAAATGCTTTTTTGTTAGAGGTTGGTCGTGCTGGAGGCGATGTATATGAATCACAAGCTGCATTATATGGTGGCCAGGTTGGCGCAACATTTAAATATAAAAGTTATGTGCAAGATATTTTAGGCCCAATGTGTTTTGATTATGGCTTTGGCCCTTTTAGGTGGGTTTGTACAAGTGCAAATGAAAACGACTTACGTAAAACAGATGAAATTGCATTACACGTTTTAGAAGAAATATATAAAACTGCACCCATCGAAATTAAATCGCAATTAAACGATAACATAGTTTGGATACGCGATGCAATGAAAAATAATTTAGTTGTTGGCTCCCAAGCCCGAATTTTATATGCCGATAGCGAAGGTCGATTAAAAATTGCAGAGGCAATTAATAAAGCAATTGCCAATAAACAAATATCGGCGCCAGTTGTTTTAGGCAGAGATCATCACGATGTAAGCGGTACCGATTCTCCATATCGAGAAACATCAAACATATACGACGGTTCAAAATTCACTGCAGATATGGCTGTTCAAAATTTTGTTGGCGATGCTTTTAGAGGTGCTACCTGGATTAGTTTACACAATGGCGGCGGTGTAGGTTGGGGCGAAGTAATTAACGGTGGCTTTGGTTTAGTTTTAGATGGTAGTGCTGACGCTGATAGGCGTTTAAAATCTATGTTATTTTGGGATGTAAATAATGGTATAGCTCGCCGTGCATGGGCACGAAATAAAGAAGCTAACTTTGCAATTAAACGCGAAATGCAACGTACGCCAAATTTAAAAGTTACTTTAGCTAACTTGGTTGATGATGCCATTATAAATAATATATTTAAATAAAAAAAAGTGTCGGCAATAGGTTTAATATCATTTTTAATAATTGGATTAATTTTAGGCTTAATTGGTGGCGGTGGCTCCTTGTTAGGCGTGCCTGTATTAGTTTACATAATGGGCGTTGCCCCCGATTTAGCAACTACCTATTCGTTATTTATTGTTGGTATTACCGCCTTAGTTGGTGCCATAACTTATTTGCGCAAAGGCGAGGTTAGTGCTGAGGCAATTATCAATTTTGCAATTGCATCGGTTATCACTATTTTTTGTATGCGAAAATATGTTATGCCTACTATGCCAGTAAACTTAAATTTATTTGGAATTGAAATTTACAAACACACATTAATTATGGTAGTGTTTGCATTACTCATATTAAGTGCATCCTACTCTATGCTTATTAACCGAAAACCAAATCGCATTAATGATGTTAAGTGGAATGAATTTACACGTACACCATTAGGCACTCCATTTGTAATTTTACTAGGAGTTTTAATAGGTGTTATTACTGGCTTTGTTGGTGCAGGTGGTGGGTTTATAATTGTACCTGTGCTAATGTTTTTTGTTCGCTTAAATTTTAAAAAAGCAATAGGCACCTCGTTATGTATTGTAGCTGTAAATTCGTTAATTGGATTTACTGGTAATATTGGGCAACAAAATATTAACTGGCTTTTTTTAATAACAATTGCATCAATATGTGGCGTTGGTATTTTAATAGGTAGTTTACTATCAACAAAAATTGATTCAAAAAAATTAAAACCAGCATTTGGTTGGTTTACTTTGTGCGTTGGTGTTTTTGTTTTATTTAAGGAGTTAATTTTAAAGTAAAATGTTTAAACTCATTAAAAAAATAATTACCCTTTTTATTATTATTACAGTAATTGTTAGCGCATACTGGCTATATCAAAATGTTTTTAAAAGTAATGTACATCTTAACGGAAAAAAATTTACTTACATATATGTAAAAACTAATGCCACGATGAACGATGTGTTAGATGAACTTTATAACGAAAACATTATTGACGACCATAAAAGTTTTGAATGGACTGCCGATGAGATGGGATTAACCAATAATTTAATTTCGGGTAAATACCGTATCAGTGCCAATATGAGTAACCGCTCAATAGTTAAAATGCTCAAAAATGGAAAGCAGGAAAAAGTTAAGCTATTTATAAATTCACAAATACGAACCAAACAACAATTTGTAAATTACATTACCGATAAATTAGAAATTGATAATGATGAGTTAGGAAATTATTGTAGTAACGATGAGTTGCTCGAAAAAAAATACAATCTTAACCCAGATAATTTTATGGCGTTAATAGCACCCGAAACTTACGAAGTAAATTGGGCAACGCATATTGATGAATTGTTTGTGATGCTGAAAAACACACATGATAATATTTGGACTCAAGATAAAATTAACAAAGCAAAAGCAATGGGGTACAGCGTTTCGCAACTTATTACTTTAGCATCTATTACACAAAGTGAAAGTTATATTAAAACCGAACAGCAAAAAATTGCTGGTGTTTATATAAATCGTTTGCATCAAGATATGAAGCTGCAAGCCGACCCTACAGTAGTTTTTGCAAACGAAAAATTTGAAGTGCAGCGTGTACTATCTGCCGATTTAGAAATTGATTCGCCTTACAATACCTATAAATACAAAGGTTTACCGCCAGGCCCAATATGTTTAGTAAATCCATCAACCATTGATGCGGTTTTAAATTACACTAAACACAGTTATTTGTTTTTTTGCGCTAAGCCAAATTTCAATGGCTATTCTAATTACACAAACAATTATACCGCGCATCAAAAAAATGCAATGGCTTACCAACAAGCACTAAATAAAAAAGGAATAAAACGATGAGTATTTTTAAAGAAAAATTAAACAAAAATTTAGTTAATAATTTAACCGAAATTGGATTTGATGAACCCAAAAACATTCAACAAAAATTAATTGCACGCATTAATGGCGGTGCCGATGTAATTGGTGTTGGCCCAGATGGTGCTGGTAAGTCATCAACCATAGCAATTTGCATTGTAAATAATTTAAAAAATGCTTTTGAAGATGCACCGCGAGCGTTAATTATATTGCCAGATACCGACAGAGTTAATGCTGCCGAAATACAATTTAAATTATTAACAATGGGTTCTGATTTAAGAATTAGAGTTGCTCACGAAGCTGGTAAAGTAGATAAACAAGCGGGTTTAGATGTACAAGGCGAAAGTATTTATGGTGGTTGTGATGTTGTAATAGCAACTCCAAAGCGTGCATTTGATTTGTATTTAAAACAACACTTAAATATAAATAAATTAAAGTTTTTTGTTTTAGATGACGCTCAATTAATGAATGCAAATAATTTTCAGGGGCAGATAGATAGAATTATTCATAGCCTGCCTAAATGCCAACACCTTGTTTTTACAACTGCCTATAATGAAAAAGTTGAAAAATTAATTTCTAAATTTATTTTATCACCAACAATTGTTGAAGTAGAAGATTAAGTATGGATAAAGTTTATACACATCAACAAACAATAAATTGGTTTTTAATAATTGGCAAAATAGAAGGCTATAGCTATTTGCTTTTATTATTTATTGCCATGCCATTAAAATATCTGTTTAACACGCCACAATATGTACGGCCATTGGGAAGCATACATGGCGCCTTGTTTGTAGCATTTATAATATTATTAGCAATAATGTTTTATAAAGTGAAACTACCTTTTAAAAATACTTGCTTAGCGTTTTTATTTTCTTTAGTACCTTTCGGCACTTTCTTTTTGAAAAGATTAGTTTAAAAAATAAATTCTATTTTCTTTCCTTTAAAATAAAGTAGCCAGAAGTTCCAATATCAAATAGATATTTATCTTTCGCTAAAAATTTTAATTGTTGGGCAGTTGTCGTTGGATATATAACATTTAATGTTTGATTATTCCAGAAGTTAACTTTCATTTTAAAATTTGCTGGAAGTTTATTTGCCCATTTGTATTCTAATGTAACCGAATCAGACTGAGATTTATTTATATGATATTCCAAAACAGGTGGTGTAATTTGTTTTAAGTACACTTCAAAAAAAGGGGTAAAGTCTGTTTTTGTTTCTTCATTAAAAAATGATATAAATGTATTACTGTTAATGTTTTTTTTGGCAAAACGTTTCTGAAATAGTTTGAGTGTTTTAAAAAATAAAGAATCATCATTAAGTTCCATTCTTAATGTATGTAACAATAACGCGCCTTTAGGATAAATATCTTCATCAGCCTCATTAACCAAATTGTTATACCTTACGTTATATGGTTTAATAACAGGGCGCTTATTTTTTACTGATTTTGTAAATTTGTAAATATATCGTTTATATAATTTTTTACCGAAATGAGCTTCGGCAAACAACGCTTCCGAATATTCAGCAAAGCCTTCGTGCAACCAAAGGTCACCATAATCAAACGCAGATGAACTATTACCCCACCATTCGTGGGCAATTTCGTGGGCTAATGTAAAATTAATATGATTGAAGTTATAGTGATAAGCATTTGCCATTGATATGCCAGACTGATGTTCCATACAAGTACCATTAGGCAAACAGCTTTCTATAATTTTGCATCCATCATTCCACCAAGGATATAGGCCATATAATTTTTCTAGTTTCTCCATAATGATGGGCGCCTGATCATAAAATGTATCCGCAATTGTTTTGTTATATGAAAGTGCGTATACTATAATTTTATGCTCTACATTATTTATATCTTTATAATCTTTTTCTTGCTTCACGTAATCGCCTACGTTAAACGAAATATTGTAAACATTGATAGGATTGTGAACAGACCAATTATACATTTTCTCCGTTGTTGTTTCTGTAATACTGTCTAGCTTTCCATTGGCAAGTCCTATTAAATTTTTAGGAACACCCACGCGAATAAAACAACTATCTGGTTCATCGTTAAGCATGTTTTTGCAAGGCATCATGTGATGCGGACCTAATCCTTCTGTTACTGTTGATATCCAAGGTTTATTATTTTTATCTTTTTCCCAATTTATAGATGAGTTTTTTAATAGATGTATCGGCTTGCCATGGTACGAAATTTCTAATAATACACGTTCTCCTTTTTGTAAATTTCTATTAAAAACAACAAATAAAACATCTTTATGGCGTTTGAATTTCTTTAGTGGAACAGAACTATTAATGCTATCAATAGATAAATGCTTTTGCAAATCAAGCATAATACTGTCTTGATTGAATTCCATTTGAAAATAAATTTTCATTGTGGAATTTATTTTTTTTCGCTCAGGATTAACGTGTACCAACCAATCATAACACGTTATATTATAGGCTGTACGCAAAGAATTT